>CAYJQQ010000080.1:0-5114 GCA_964372285.1 uncultured Gammaproteobacteria bacterium
TTGCTAAAAAACCCACCTATCTTCCTGAACTTGCAGATTTCTTAAAGAAGGAAGCCGGTGTTGACGAAGTTAATTTTCAAAAAGACATTCTCGACCGCCTTCTTACTCTTACTGGAATTTTACGTAAAACCGCAGTCGTCTTTTTTATCTTTCTCATTTTTTTGGCTATTCTAGTTTTGACAACCACCACTTTATTTAAAATCGCTCTCAAAAAAGACGAGATAGAACTTTTACGACTCTTGGGCGCGACCAATTTTTACATAAAAAGGCCATTTCTTCTCGAGGCAGTATTATTTGGTGTTACAGCATCAGTTGGGTCTTTCGTCATAATTCTAGCCTTCTTAATTTATCTTAAACCTTTTTTTGTCTCATATTTAAAAGACATCTCCCAGCTTACTCTTTCGCTCTATATTTCTAAATTGACAGTCTGGCCTCTCAATATAGCTTTTTTATCTACGGCCTTTTTTCTTTCTTTATTTTTTGGCGTCGGAATCGCCATCCTCGCCACCCTCCTCGCTACACAAAAGTACCTTAAAGTTTAACTCTACGCTATAATTTAAGTATAAGGAGAAATAATATTATTGTTCGAGCGAAAGTCGAGAACCAAGTCAGACTTGGTCAAGAACAATTTTTGATTACTTCTCGACTCCGCTTCGCTTTGCTCGAAGATTAATTAAACATCCATAACTAAACTATGTCAAAAAAAAATATAATTATTCTTTTTTCACTCGCTTTTTTTTTAACAGCCCAAATTATATCTGCCCAACAAAGCGCAACCGACGTGGTAAAAAAAATTGAAGAATATCAACGAAGACTCATTGAGTTAGGCAAACAAAGAGATACGTTTTCAGCAGAAATTCAGTACATGACTCTCCAAATCAACCTCACGACTCTCAAAATTCAAGAGACTGAAGAAAAGATAATCGCCACCCAAAACGAAATAGAAATTCTTACTTCCAGAATAAAAGGTCTTGACACAGCGCTTAATCATCTTTCAAAACTGTTATTAAAAAAAGTAGTTGAGAGTTATAAAAATAGACCTGCGTCTTTTTTTGATATACTTTTTGACAGTCAAAATGCCAATGATTTCATCAGTCGAGTCAAATATCTAAAAACAGCTCAAGAAAATAATCAAAAACTTCTTATACAGGTGCAGGAAACAAAACTGAATTTCGAAGAACAAAAAAGCTTGAGAGAGCAAAAACAGATAGAACTTAATACTTTAGAAGCACAACTGAATGAACAGAAAGACGACCTGAATAACCAGAAAGCCTCTAAACAAAAACTCCTTAGCCTTACTCAAAACGATGAAAAAAACTATCAACGATTACTCGAACAAGCTAGGGCAGAATATGCCGCTATTCAAGGCATTATCTCTGGAGCTGGTTCTGAAACAAAATTAAAAGAAGTAAAAAAGGGTGAAAACATTGCTTCTATTATTCCGACAGCTTCATGTAACTCTTCCGGCGGACATCTCCATTTTATCGTGCAAGAAAATGGAGCCGTATCGAATCCTTTTAATTATTTAAAGCCTGTCGATTATAGAAATTGTTCAGGATCAGCTTGTGATTCTTCTGACGGAGACTCATTTAATCCTTCGGGAGGTTGGGACTGGCCTCTTAACCCAACTATAGAACTCGAACAAGGATATGGCAATACCTGGGCTACAAGAAATACCTGGGTAGGGAAAATTTATAGCTTTCATAATGGTTTAGACATTAACGGATCGTCAAACAGCGTTATTTCTGTTGCGGATGGCGATCTATATAGAGGCAGCTACTCTGTGGGTTGCGTATTGCCCTACGTCAAACTCGTTCATAAAGGATCGAATATCGTCACGTTTTACCTGCATGTATACTCTCTTTAAATATTTTGTGGATTATAGACTATTGACTTTTCTAAATAAACATTATCTATTCTAAATATTGTGAAACAACTAATAGTTTGTTTTATCTACATAAGTTTCTTTTTTTCTTTTTTATTTATTAAAGATGCTTTTGCCGTGACTACCTCAATTTCGAACCTTCCTCAATCAATATCAGCCGATCCATTTTCTTTTACTGTAACTATATCTGGCGCAGGTACAGGAACTAACTATCTACGAATTGATCTGTATAAGCCTTCCAGCAGCAATTATTTTGCCGAAACCTTTAACGGATCCAATTGGTACGGCGAAAGTGACTATACTCAATACTATCCTATCAATATCCAAGCGGGAAACAACTGGTCAGGTCAAATTCAAGGCCGTGTCGGCACTCCAATATCAAATCAGTATGACGGTCCCGGAACATATAAATTGAGGGTGAGAAGATACACGTCGTCAGGCAATTACAACACAACAGAAGCCAATAACAGCGCCACAGATGTAACAATTGATATTTCATCCACAACGCCAACCCTCAATCCCACTCCCACTCGGATACCTCCGCCAACACAAAGTCAATCGCCAACACCGATACCGACAGTGCAGGTTGGAGAACCAACCGCAGCAACTTCCAACCTCCCTGCCCGCAATGCTACACAAAGCGTTGCAAGCGGGCAACCTCAAACATATAATAAGGTATATCTATCTGAAGTAATGATCGATCCGGAGACCGGAAATAACGACTGGGTCGAGATTTATAACGATAATGAATTTGAGATCGATTTAAGCGGATGGTATATAGACGATCTTGAGAATGCGGGAACTACGCCAAAGCAATTGGCTTTAATCATCCCTGCAAAAAACTATAAATCTTTTGAGTTTTCAGGTTCCATATTTAACAATTCTGGAGACAGTGTAAGGCTGCTGGATTTTGATCAAAAAGAAATTGACGGTTTTCAATATAAGTCTTCAGAAAAAGGAAAAAGCCTAGGCAGATCTTCATTCGACAATGACAATTTTTGTTTACAAGCCCCATCAAAAGAAGCTCCCAATGGTATTTGTCTTAATCCTACAGCAACACCTACGCCTAGATTAACTAATTCATCTACTGCCTTAGTTTACCCAACCAATGCTCCGAGTAAAACTTCTACCATAACTCTAAATCCAAGCAAAACTAGACCAACTGCATCCCCGGTAAAATTTTCCCCTTTTACCCAAGATCAACCTACCGTCTTTGACTCACCTCAAGATATAGATAGCGATATTTTGGGCATAGCTACAACCAATGAATCACAAATTAGAACCCGCAACCGCGCTCTACTCTCATCCTTATCTTTTGCTTCTTTTGCCTACGCCCTCTTGGTGATTATCTCTATTCTTCTTAAAATAAAAAAGGACTATCAAATATAGTATTATTCTTATATGGTTAGATTTTTACGCATTTCATTCTATTGGTTACCTCCCATTATTTGGATGACAAGCATCTTCTATCTATCGTCTAGACTGCGAGTAACCGTTACTGGTAAATTCTTGTTTGACTTTTTATTTTTTAAAATGCTCCATGTAATTGAGTATGCAATACTGTATTTACTTTTATTTAGAGCCTTTTATTCTATTAACAATCAAAAACTTACCACCGACAAAAAGTTTTTATATGCTATTTTTTTTTCTATCCTTTATTCCATTTCTGATGAAGTACACCAAACTTTTGTCCCTACACGCGAAGGAAAAATCAGCGATATTATCATTGATTCTTTAGGGATTCTCTTAATGTATATTTATATTAAGAAACATTTTAAAGTTGTGAAAAAGTTTTTATGAACTCCATCAAAAATTTTTTATATCAATTTTTTATTCCTCACGAAGGAAATAACTATAGAGCTAAGGCTCTCCACATTGATTTCTTAACTTATTATTTCCTTTTTGCTCTTTTTTTAACTTTTGGATTTAAAATAATCTATGCAAGATCTGGTGATGTACTAGGTTTTGCTACCGATATAACGGTCGACAAACTTTATCAACTGACTAATAATCTTAGACAACAATATCAACTTTCAACATTATCATACAATGAACAGCTGGCCTCGGCGGCTCAAAAAAAAGCTTCCGCTATGTTTGTCAATAACTATTGGTCGCATTATGGCCCTGACGGCGCCACTCCTTGGGATTTCATTCTTTCCTCCGGGTATCGGTACGAGTACGCAGGGGAAAATCTGGCAAAAAATTTTTTGTTCAGTCAAGACGTTATAGATGCCTGGATGAACTCCACCTCTCATAGAGATAACGTCTTAAGAAAAGAATATACTGAAGTCGGCTTTGGAGTTGCTAATGGCTTATTGAATGGTGAAGAAACAACTATTGTAGTACAGATGTTTGGCAAACCTCTCGCTGTCCCTCTCGTCAAAGAACCAGAGATTCGACCAAATATAGTAAAAGCAGAAGCGCCTATCACAGCAAAAAAGCCGGTTATACAGCAACAACCAGCCATCTTAGCCCAAAAAACATTACCACAAAACAATGGTGTGGGAAAACTATCTTTTAATTCAACTCTTATATTTCTTACCTTTCTACTCTTGGCTCTTATTATGGATTTTTATTTTGCCACCAAGCTTAGCATTATGAGGATAACGGGGAAAAATGTAGCCCACGTGATTTTTATCGGCTTCATTTTCGTCGGATCATTATTTTTAATTAAAGGATCAATTTTATAAATCAACAACTATGAAACGATTCATTACACATCTAAAGAAAGAGTTAAGGAAAAATCTATTTGATTACCTTCTTCTAATTACCGCTGGTGTTTTATTTTTATTTTCTCTTAATGTCTTCAGAGGAGAACGACTCCTGGAACTCATAATCCTTTTTATTTTTATTACTTTTTATATAATCTGGGGTATCTATCATCACATCATAGAAGACAGCCTCCACTTAAAGACTGTGGTAGAATATATACTCATCGCATTTACGCTTATGTTTCTGCTGAAGTTAATAATATTGCCTAGTTAATGTTTATTACTGTGTCATTTCGAGGTAGCGAAGCGACCGAGAAATCTAGCGAAGCGCAGTTACGCTCCCTTTGGTCGCTAGATTCCTCGCTTCGCTCGGAATGACGAAGAAGAATAAAATATGAAAGGAGTAATTTTAGCCGGAGGACTCGGAACTCGCCTATATCCGCTTACTTATGCTACTAACAAACATCTTCTTCCTGTCTACGATAAACCGATGATCTATTACCCTATTCAAACTTTGG
>CAYJQQ010000081.1:0-3094 GCA_964372285.1 uncultured Gammaproteobacteria bacterium
CCATGTGGTATAAAAAGAAAGTCTCCTCTTTTCGAATTTACCTGTATGACTTGGGTAACTGTTTTTAATTCTTTATTTTTATATATTCCTAAACGCTTTACCCTATACCCTAAACCCTCTTGAAGTTCTCCCCATTCCCAAGATTGTAAAAAAGAAGGAGCTCCATTTTGATAAAAAAACTCATTCCAAGTTGATAGATCCTTTATTTCTTCTACTCTCATCTTTAAAAACTTCAATTAAATGTTTAATTAAAGCAACGTCGTTTAATCATTAGACGTCGGCTAATGTATTCACTACTCTTTCAGCCTCATTTACTGAAATATTCGTAGGTAAATTTATTATTTTCTGACAGGTTTCTTCTGCTTTTGGACAACTTCCTGACTTATACTCTACTCTACCAAGGTCTAACTCTTTTGGAGCCACTATCTGATCGTACCAAGTGCCGAGAAAAATATTCCTTTCTTTAGCATAAGCTAGAATTTCATCTCTATTGTTGACTAGCAAAGGAAATCGAATTAGTGGCCGATTGTTAATTACTAATTGTTGATTGCTTTTTTTCAGGAAGCGTGAATACACTCTGCATATTTTTGCTCTTTGTTGTTGCGTTCGGTCAAATTTTTGCAACTGGTGAAGTAAAAGGCCGCTTAAGGCATTAGGATAGGCTTTATTAAATAATTCGTCATATCGACCTTTTTTTTCTTTTGAAGTTATTTCCGGGATGAGCAAGCCAAATTTATCAAGCATTTTGTGAAGAATTTTTCCGAGATAAAAAATATCGTAGGTTGATTTAACCAGCATGGAGAGGGGTTTATATAGTAAGGCTTTAAAAATAAACATAAGAGATGGATAAGTTAAATTGCTCAATTGTTTCATTGTTTCATTGTTGAAAGACAAAATGGCGCCGCCGAAGACGGATGAAAACATTTTAGAGCGACCGAAGGAAAGTAGAAAATAGGTGTTAGGGTTTAGGGTATAGGGGTTAGATTTAAAAAAGCTAGGGTTGAGGCCGTGAGCGAGGTCTTCGACTATTATTAATTTTTTTTCTCTAGCTAGTTTTAAGATTTGATCACGATACTTTGGGGTTAAACCAAAGGTGTGCTGCAAGATTAATACTTTTGTTAAATTTGTTTTCTGGTTAACGAGTTTACGTGTTAACGAGTTAAAATCCATCGAATAGGTTTCGGATTCGATGTCAATGTAGACTGGCTTAATATTATTGGCAAGTATTGGAAGAACTACTGCTTCGCAGGTGAAGGCTTGGACTAATACTTCGGAACTCCTCGGCAGATTAAGAGATTTTAAAAGTAAATAAAGAGCTGATCGACCGGAGAGAAAACATGCAACATGTAACTTGTAACTTGTAACATTTAATAAATTCTTAATTTTTTCTTTAACCTCTTCAGATTCTTTTCCTTTTTTCCAGCGCCAGGGTTGAAAAATAAGCTTCAATGATAGCCATGCGTCGTCCCAGGATTCGTTTGGGGCAAAGTCGGTGGTGATCATATTGATTAAGTGTCATTCCTGCGAAAGCAGGAATCCAGAAAAATTATATAGATTCCCGATTAGATCGGGAATGACAATAAAATTTTTCATTTATTTAAAAGTGTATTCAATGTTTCAGGTTCGAAGCGGCCTTCGATGATTAAAAGCGTATTTTTGTCGGCTTGTTTTTTTATATAATCTAGCAATTTATGCTCATCTGAAAAAGTAATAACGTTATTTTTTTTGTTTAAAATTTTAAATAAACTGTCTGTAGTCAGGAAAATTAAATCAGTTTTATTTAGCTCTTCAATAATCGCCTGATAAGAGGTTTTTTTTTCTTTTCCGAGTTCGATCAGCCCTCTCGATAAAATTAGTTTTTTTGAGAAGTTCATCTGCGATGCTGTATTGATGGCTGCTACAAATCCTTCAACATTGGAGTTATAAGAATCGTCAAGAACCGTGCTTTGGTTTATACCGTTTTTTATTGAGAGCCTGCCTGAGATAGGTTTGATATTCTTCAGGGTCTTTAAAATCACGCTTTTCTCTATTCCTAGATACAAAGCTAAAGCTATGCAGGGAAGTAAATTCTGCAGATTGTGTTTTCCTAGCAAATTTGTTTTTATGGCAAAAGGTAATTCATTTAGAGAATAAAATTCTTTTTTGGCTTTGGTTTTTGCAGAAAAATATTTCCATTCTTTTATATCTTTGTTGATATAAGCAGTACCCTCGGGTGGAAGTGATTCCAGAAGTTCCGATTTTGCTTCAATTAAATTTTTTCTAGATCCGAAAAGGCTCAAGTGCTGATTTCCTATACCTGTTAAGATGCCGTACTTTGGTCGAATTATTTTGCAGGCGGCATTGATTTCGCCTTTTTTGTAAGCGCCTAATTCGGCTATAAAATAATCTGTATCAGACTTTAGATTTTTTAAAATAGAAATAGCTACACCGATCTCGGAATTATGATTTTTTTCGGTTTTGGCTACTTTAAATTTTTCCGATAGGATTTGATAAAGAAATTCTTTGGTTGATGTTTTGCCATAAGAACCTGTAATTCCGATGAATACTGCTTTTGAATTTTTTGCCATTCGTGCAGCTTTTGAAATAATTAGTTTTCGGTAGATCTGAACAGGAATCTCGCTAAGCAGCACACCCAAAAGCATTGTCAAAAATGCAATAATCGGCGATAGTAAAAGAAAAATTAATTGTAAGCCAAGATTTAGACCCTTCAGCAATAAGTAAAACGGAACAATATTAAAGAAAATGCCTTGGGCGATAAACAGGTTGCGAAGCGATACGGCGGGCATTCTGATAGTGCGGAGGTAAAGAATATCAAAGATATTTTCCTCTTTTAAAAAAGATAATATCCTGTCAAGACGATACTCCTTAGTTTGAAAAAGGTAAAGGAAGTCAAGAGACTTCAAGAGATAAATAATTATTCCGGCGACGATTAAAATCATAAAAAATTCTTTACTTCCTGATAAACCATTTGCGGATGCTGCAGAGGCAGGCTATGGCCGATTTCAGGAAAAATTTTTAACTGGGAATTTTTTATTTTTTTTTGTAATTCGTATGCGTTGGCGAGAGGCGTTTCTCTATCTTGTTCTCCCCAAAG
>CAYJQQ010000081.1:3194-5095 GCA_964372285.1 uncultured Gammaproteobacteria bacterium
AAATACCCAATGCTCCACCAAAGGAGTGACCAAAAAAAATCACCGGTTTTAGTTTGAGTTTATCGATAAAATCGACTAGGAATTTAGCGTACTCCCCTACTCCCCAGTCCGCGTCGGGCTTGCTGCTTAAACCAAAACCAGGGAGATCAATAGTTAAAACTTTATAATTTGAAGAAAATAGTTCGCCTAGTATTTTTAAACTATTTAAGTTTCCACCCCAACCGTGGACAAAAAGCATAGGATCACCCTTCCCTTTGATAATGTAATTTACTGTCCTGCCGTTAATCTTGAGAGTCATACAACTTAATTTTATCAAATGAAGGATTTTCTCGTCATTCTGGGGAAGCGCCGATTCGTCGCTGACTCCAGAATCGTAGTAATGACAATTATAATATTAAAGAGATTGAAGAGGCTTTAAAAATTCATCAAATGAATTGATCGGTCCGAGTTTTTTCCCATTGAGATAGAAGGTAGGAGTGGCGTTGACTTCGGCTTTTTGTCCAGATAATAAATCAGCGTTAACTTTATCTTTTGATTCCTTGGAGTCTCTGACTTTTCTGAATTTATTGAGATCTAAACCAAGGTCTTTTGCGTAAGTTTCGAATTTTTTAACTGCGTCTTTACTGTTTTCCCAATCTTTTTGCTTGTCAAATAATAAATTTACATACTCAAAAAATTTGCCTTGTTTTCCGGCTGCTTCAGCAGCATAGGCTGCCTGCTCCGCATGAGCGTGTTGAGCTAAAGGAAAATGGCGATAGACAAAAGTTACTTTCTTTGGTATTTCTGCGTTTGCTGAACCGCTGGCTTCAATATACTGTCTGATAAATTCATTAAAACTCTTACAGGCCGGACACTGTAGATCGCTGTACTCGACTAAAATATTTTTTTTAGCTGCCGAATCGGTGGCCCAGGTAATGTGATCGGATTTTGAAACAACATTTACCTCGGTGTAGTTTTTGTCTGATGAAGTATTAGTAAATTTATAGGCACCAATTAGAAAAGCAAAAATTGCAATAACCGAAATTACTCCAATCAGTATTTTATTCATGAGAGTTTATTATAACAAAGACTTTTTGTTAATTGTTAATCTGCGGTTTCTTTAGGAAAAAACTCGAACTATATTAAAAGGTAGCCTTTCAACAAGTTCAGGGCAGGCGCGCGAGTGCCCCCACCCAGTCGCCGCGCCATCTTTAGAGTTTACCCTGAGCGCAGTCGAAGGGCTCGGCTTTTGGCCTCGCTTATTTTTTGCGCGCGCGATTTTCTCGCCCTTCGGGCGAGTAAGGAAAAATTTATAATGTCCTTGCCCCGCCCACCCGTGCGCGGACACGAAAAACTCCCATTTTGTTTAAACAATCCTAAACATATCCGTGACTTGTCGGAGGTATTCTACTTCGGTATCACAGAAGGGGTAACGTTTTAATTCTTCTTGCCATGCAAGCAATTCATCAAGGTTTTCAATTGCTGATAAATTATCAGGGTTTCCTCTGATTGATGATTTCAAGTCATCTGTAGCTGACCAAAGTAGGTGAAGGAATTTGTGAGGGATACCCCAATCATCTCCTCTTTCCATGCGTTTGTCATAGAGTTTATGTGACATAGCATAACGTATAACTTCAAGTATTTTTCTTGTTGCATCTGGATCTTTTACACTGCTCAAGTATCCAAGGGATTGCTCAAGCATGTAACTTTCTGGGAATGACGCTTCGTGTTCATTGGCTACAGCTTCTAATCTTTTCAGTCTTTCATCAACTGATTCCGACAATACAGAGAGCATTGTTGGTGCATCATAATTATTTGAATGCATTATTAGAAACACATATGAAGCGTCACAATGTTCGCCTGTCTGTTCTCGGCGACCCGTTCCAACTTCTCTTGCAAATGCTTCAAACTCATTTTTTATA
>CAYJQQ010000082.1:0-5005 GCA_964372285.1 uncultured Gammaproteobacteria bacterium
AATAATATTTTTCTTTCTAGTAATTGCATCAATTTATCTTCATAACCTCACCCGCGATATTTATAGCGGAGATATAGGCGATCTTGTTACAGCAGCTTATATTGGCGGAGTTGCTCATCCGCCGGGGTATCCTTTATTTACACTGCTTGGATTTATTTTTTCCCGTCTGCCGATTCCTTTTGAAGCAGTGACAAAAATTGCGTTAATTTCTACGATAGCTGCAAGCCTTGGACTATTTTATTTCTATAAATTTTCGCTCCAGACTACAAAGAGCGTTTTTATCTCTATTCTTTCAACCTCTATTCTTGCCTTTTCCTATCATTACTGGGTCAATGCCGAGATACCGGAGGTTTTTGCTTTAAATAACTTTTTTGCTATTTTGCTACTTTATCTTGCGTTAAATTTTTACCACAAAGCGAAATTGAAATATCTACACTTACTGTCTTTTTTTGTCGGTTTATCTTTAACTCATCACCATACGATTATTTTATTGTTTCCAACAATATTCATTCTTACACTAAAGCATGTAAAAATAATTTTTAGCAAAAAAGAGTCTTTTATTAAATTATTCTTTTTTTTTGTTCTTGGTTTTTTAATCTATAGTTATGTCTTTTTTGCTGCCGCAAAAAATCCTCCAATAAACTGGGATAATCCGGTTAATCTGAAAAATTTTCTCCATCTGATATTGCGAAAAGATTACAGCTATGCGCCAAGTTTTACCCACCAGGTTCCGCTAAAAATTATCGGAATTGTTGTCGGCAATTATTTTAAGACGTTTATCTCGACTTTTTCATATCAGATAATCTTTGTTTTTTTGTTAGGCGCGATTTATTTAATTAAAAAAGATAAGCGCATGTTTATCTCGCTTTTCGCCGCATATTTTTTCAGCGGTCCACTTCTCATCTTTTATGGCGCCGGACCTAGCACCACGGCTCCGGGAATTGGCGTAATCGAGAGGATGTATTCGCTGTCTTTTGTCGTTGCCATGTTTTTTACGCCATATGGTTTTTCACTGATAAAAGAAATTTTGAGCGGTTTTTTTTCCAGATACGGTTCTGCATCGGTTATTTCCAAAAAAGTTTACCCTTTTATTCTTTTGTCGTACTTTTTTATAGTTCCCATCTTCCAGCTGATTTACAACTTTCCGAAAACCGATCTATCAAAAACCAAAGTAGGGAATACTCTCGCCTCCAATATCTTAAACTCGTTGCCGAAAAAAAGCGTCCTTTTTGTCTCCGGCGACACGACGACTTTTAATGTCTGGTATTTATATTATGTCCTTGGGGTAAGAGATGACATAGATATAATAAATCCTCCAGGGGTTGGAGGAAACAGGTATTTGGATGAAGAGATAAACATTTTTTATAAAAAAAATCCAAAGACGGCCTTAAAGGAGGTCATTCCAAAAACAATTGATAAGATCAGGGAAAAAAGAAAAATATTTACTACCTATCAAATCGATCCAATGCCAAAAAATACTGCATTGGTGCCGAAAGGATTGGTTTTCGAGATAATGGATGAGAAGGAAATGCCGGAAAAAGACGATTACTTGACCGAGGTTGAAAAGCTGATCAAAAAAATTAAGATGATAAGAAGACTTGATCTTACTCTTGCCGAGCAAAACTTTACAGCAGCCGAGATACCTTCGATTTATTCTAACGCGCTTGTTAGAACCGGAGATTTTTTAGATGTTCATTTCCAAGATCCCAAAAAGTCCGAACATTATTACAGGCGCGCACTTTGGATCGACGATACAAATCCGCAAGCTTATTCAGGCTTGGGGCTAAGTCTATTCAAGGGGTATGGCGATTGTGTATGGTCTATAGACAGCCTGAAAAAAGCAATCGAACTTTATCCGATCTGGAAAAGATATTATCTCCAACTTTATACTCTATATAAAAAATGTGAAGCCGGAAAAAAAACAATTCAAAAATTTAAGGAAAATTATAAAGATCTTTTCAATGAAGATATAGAAACCTTATCCCGTCCCAGAGTCCCTTTAGATACTGATAAAAAGAATTGAGGCCGGACAAAGTAAAAAAATAGTAGGGCAGTCGTATAAATAGTTGTCCTATTAAACCGGTTAAGATTGGCAGATTGTTTTTTTTCATAAATAGAAATGGGTTTCGGGCAAAATAGTAAGCCCTTACGGTTGAAAGTTTGTTTGAGCCTTCTATACCCGTTGTAGAAGATATTTTATGTTGGACTAGAGGCTGATTTACGCATAAGATTTTAAAGCCAGCTTTTAATGCTCTCTGACAAAAATCGACATCCTCCCAGTAAAGAAAATAATCCTCGTCAAAAAGTCCGATTTTTTCAAATATTTCTCTTTTTATGAACATGCAGGCGCCGGTGATAAAGTCGGCATTGGAAAGTTGGATCCTAGAGGTTAGACGTTTGTTTATGTAAAGATGCTTGGTAAAGCAAAATACTTTGTTGAGATGTCCGCCCGCAAACCAAATTTTATTAGGATTACGAAAATAAGTTATAATGCAGCCTAAGATTCCAATGTTTTTTCCCTTAGCGCAGTTAATGAGAGAAATTAACAAGTTTTGATCAACCACCAGATCATTATTTAAGAGTAAAAAATATTTTATTGATTCACCCTTAAGTGCAACTTTTAACCCTTTATTTACTCCTCCTGCAAAACCCAGATTTTGTTTGTCATTGTCAATGACAATTGTTTTTATTTTCTTCTGATCGTATTTTAGTCTTTTTAAAGATTTAAGGCATTGATGCGTATTTTTTTTGTCGCCGAAATGTAATACAATTATTGCTATTTTAGACATATGCCACCCGTTCTTTATTATAGACGAAAGAAATATGACCTATTTAGAGAAATTTTTCCGAAATTTCCCACGGTGTTTTTTTACCTACTTCTCAAAAAAAAGCTGAAAAACTGTAGAACCATACTTGATGTAGGATGCGGAAGTCTATCGCCGTTAAGATTTGTTGATGGCGAGACTTATGGAATTGATATTTATGAATCTGCAATTAAAAAGGCTAAGAGAAATTCGACTCATAATTCTTATAAAGTAATTGATCTGAAAAAATTAACAACAGAGTTCATGCCAAAATCTTTTGACGCTGTAGTAGCTTTGGACGTAATCGAACATTTGAAAAAAGAGGCTGGTGAAAAGTTGATAAAAGATATGGAGAAAATCGCAAAAAAAAGAGTTATCATATTCACGCCAAACGGTTTCTTATTCCAGAAAGGCAAGACGAACTATGACAGCCACTTATCGGGTTGGACTGACCGGGAGCTAAAGAACAAAGGATACAAAGTATTTGGCATATACGGACCTAAAAGATTAAGAGGGGATTATCATAAAATCAAATTCTACGCGGAATTTTTTTGGACTATAATATCAGAATTAATTCAGTGGACCTATATTTACAATAATCCTCAAAAGGCTGCAGCACTGCTATGCATAAAAGACGTAAAAAATTAATTTCGTGTTCAATAGGAGTCTGTGTCTATAATGAAGAAAAAAATATTAAAAGATTTATAGACTCGCTTCTTAAGCAAGAATTAAAAAACGTTAAAATCAAAGAAATTATAGTTATCGTCTCCGGATCAACTGATAAAACACTTTCCATCGTAAAAAAATTTTCTAAAGGGAATAAATTAATCAAGATTATTTACAAAAAGAAACGGGAGGGGAAAGCGACAGCCGTGAATATGTTTATTGAGAAGGCGTCTAGTGAAATATTGGTACTTATGGGAGGAGATATCATTCTTGCTCCTGATACGGTGGAGGAATTAGTAGGTAAGTTTTCTAATAATGAAGTAGGTATGACCGGGGTGAGACCGATCCCGATCAACGACATCGATAGCGGTCTTTTCGGTTATGCCGCCCATCTGTTGTGGGAGTTGCACCACCTGGTATCTTTGCAAGATCCTAAGATGGGTGAAGTGGTCGCATTCAGGAGGATATTTCGCAAGATTCCAACAATTTCGAGCGTAGACGAAGCCAATATAGAGCCTCTGATAAGAGGTCAAGGGTACAAAATTGTCTATGTGCCTGAAGCAAAAGCTTACAATAAAGGCCCAACCAATATTAAGGATTTCGTCAAACAACGCCAAAGAATTTTCAGCGGACATCTTGCCGTAAAATACGAACAGAGTTATCAGGTGGCCACCATGAGTGTCTTACCCATATTAAAATCACTTTTGTTGTTTCTCAATGAAAATCCCAGACCTAAATTCATTCTTTATACGCCCTTGGTTATTTTTATTGAAATGTATAGCCGATTTCTAGGTTGGTGGGACTATAAGATAAGCAAAATGAGGCATACTGTTTGGGAAACGATCAAAACGACAAAAGATCCATATACAAACTCAATCCCGAACTAAATCGGGAAAGAGTTTATTTAGCTTTATAAGTTATTACACTTTTTTATCGCGTCACCTGTATCGTTGCGCTAAGTTCGGCTCCTGGTGCTGCAACTGTCAATCTGTTGCCTGCTCCGCTAAGTTGTTGAACAGTATATCCCGTGTTCCAGGTTGATCCTGTACAACTGCTTGCTTGCACTGGTGTTCCGTTGTTGGTTAATGGATCAACTGGTAGAGCAGCTATATATTGAGGTACAAGCGCTGTACACAAAGTGTTAAAGGCTGTTGCTTGAATTGTTTGGGCTGTTGTCGTGATACCTGATGGCAACGCTCCTTGATTATCAGCCATATATTGATTTATAGCATTCAGAATTGCGTTGACGTCGCTTGATCTTTTCGTATTGTTAGAAGCTGAAAATTGTCGGGCTGGATTAATAGCGATCAATGTAATTGCCAACAATATTGCCAGTATACCTATTACGACCAGAAGTTCAATAAGAGTAAATCCGGATGAAATAAGTTTTTTCATGTCAATTTTCTTTCTTATTCACCTCCGTTGTTTTTAAATTTTAAAAGCATATATTTTAGATTATATCTAAATGATTTTAAAGTCAAGGGGAAAAAAGTAAGAGTTCACGCTCTTTGACAAAATGTGCATCTCCTTGTCAT
>CAYJQQ010000083.1:0-388 GCA_964372285.1 uncultured Gammaproteobacteria bacterium
AAGCATGTCAGAGAAATATAATCCTTAGAAAATAAGCTCTGTTTTTACGTATCATGATCTAAAACAATACCAATCACATCAAACTGTTTGGGATTCCATTTATAATGAAAAGGAAAAACAAAAGAATTCTCCAATTAGAGAAAAACACAAGTTATATTATGAAGTCCTTAACAACTTAGGTTTTTTTGAAAATCCTGCAAAGACGAACCCCTTAATAATGCAAGCCGGCCTTGGACACGGGAATACTTTGAAAAATATGATTCAAGCTATAGAGAATATTGTCCCGCTCGGGTTGGATATTTCTTTTCTCTCTCTTCAAAAATCACGCACAAATGGATTAAGCAACCTGATCCAAGCTGATATTCTCAATTTACCTTTTGCTGACAAT
>CAYJQQ010000083.1:398-4995 GCA_964372285.1 uncultured Gammaproteobacteria bacterium
TCCTGAGCCCGGGCCATCCCCAGGATCCCCTTTTTGAAGTCGGAGTCGTTGAACACTTATACCAGGATGATCCTTTTTTAGGAAAAATTGTCGATAGAGTAGCAATTATTGAAAGTTTTAAGGAATTAAAAAGGGTTTTAAAACCTCAGGGCAAAGTAGGATTTATCCAACCTTCCAAACATTCTACCCTGCCTCTATCAAAAAAGATCGACATGATACTTCGTCAATGGAAAATGGATTTTCAAGAGGATTTTGCGCTGAATGATTTCTGTCAACTACTATCTATTGCGGGCTTTTCAGAAATCAAATTTGCCATTCTTCAGGCACCATCAGATTTTCCTTTACGGATTAGAGTCGGCGATCAACTCCTCAAAACATTATATACATTCACAGGACAATATAAAAAAGCCGAATTAACCGGCGCATTGTTTGCCGTGGTCGCTACAAAATTATGAAAGTTTTTCTAGGGAGTGGCAGTCTTTTGAAAAAAAAGGCCGTAGAAGAAATTCTCTTTTATTTGACGAAAAAAAAGAAAATCAGCCAAGACTAGACAATAATCTTAAAACCAATTGATAGTGGTATGCCCATAACCCCCTTTGGAAGACAAACGTATCAAGGAGCTAAAAATCGAGCGTTCGCACTGTATCAAAATTTTAAAAACGAGGGCGACTTTTTTGTTGGTATGGAAAGCGGCTTAACAAAACGGTTTCAAAAACTCTATGAAGAATGTTGGGCAGTGATTTTTGATAAAAAAGGTCATCAGTATTCTGCTTATTCAAGCGGATTACGTATCTGTGATGAAATTCTCAGCAAAATGCAACAAGGACAAAAACACCACTTGCTTATCAATCAAATTAACCAAAAACATCACATTAGTCACAAAGAAACGTGGGGAATTTACTCTCATAATTTAATTAAACGTCAGGAAAGTTTGAAAGAAGCCTTTCGCAACGCTTTTTTTCTCTCTATCTCAAAATCTCCGGCAGATCGTCTCGATTAGGTTGGTCTTTGAGATGTTTGAGCGCTTCTCGGCAGACCTCTACTGACGCGCGGCCAAAAATCGTGGAGTATTGTTCAACAAGATGAGTCAAGACTTCTTTTCCATTGCCTGAGATGACAAAATGACTTGTATCAGTGATCTGAAGTCCTATCACTTTCTTAGCCTGATCCAAGGCAAGCGGACCGATGATGGTTTGTTGTTCTTCGACATGAAACTTTACATGGATCTTCTGCCTTTGCTATCGGTAAACGGCTATAGATGGATCGAACTTGTGCCATATGCACGAAAATATATTTATATATGTTAGAATAGTGTGTAGATGAAAAATATTTATTTAAACCACAGAGTGGTTCAGCTATGGGGTATAGATTTAGAAATATTAGATAATCAAAAAAAATTAATTAAGATTATTGATGAGATCGCTTTTGAATTAGGATTAAAAGTTTTGAATTCATATTTACATCGTTTCAAACCTCAAGGACTATCCTTAATTCTCATTATTGCGGAATCCCATTTGGCCATTCATACGTGGCCAGAATTTAACTATCTACACATCGATATTTTGTCTTGTTCTAAATCTAGTGATTTGTCGAAAATGAAACAGATATTAATAGAGAAACTTGACCCAAAAAAAATTTATTTGAAGAAAATCAACTATTCAAACTTTCTCTATAAGCTGTCCCCGTGTCATAAACCACGGGGAATTACAAGTTAAAGTTTAGATATTACTCATTTTAAAGATTCCCTATTAAAATAGTTAATTATTATTCTACCACAATTATTAAGGAATGCTGGAGTAAAATAATAACCTTCATGGTCCAAAACAAACGTCCCTTTATATTCATGCCCACCCAAATCCCACTCAATAAATTTTTGAATATATCTTGGAGTTTCTGGAATTCGATGTGGATGTCTTCTTTTAATAACCTCCATACAATTGGTGAAATGAAAAGATTCATCTCTGGTAACTTTTCTTATCCATTCATATAGTCTTGTGTCTCCAAAGGATTTATATATTTCATGATCCGTTGAATAAGCTTTTGTAGTAGCTATCTCATCATATGCAAAAACTAAGCACGTTACAAATTCATCCTCCAAGAAACTCCTAATAGGATCAAAATCAGGCTGTCTTTGCTCTAGTCGAACCTTTATTTCTTCTTCTGGTACTTTATACAGTAATGAATAAATCTGTCTAAAACCGAGATAATGATTATATTCATCACGCCTCCAAACTTTCTCAAACGCTTTAAATTCTGAGGTAAAATTAAAATTGCCTCGCTCCATATAATTACAGATATTCTCTGCATCATATTCTGAGCAAAGATCATTCCAAAATAATTCATGCAAATCTGCTACTTCTTGCTCAGAAGTTGTAAAATCAGATCTGGTTAGTCCATTTAAAACTTCTTTAGAGTTCCAAGGTAGAGATTTAGGAGTAAACTCAGTTTGTCTTTCTTTCATCAAGAGTATTATACATACGCAGAATATTTTGTCAAGATTGTAGGTTAAATTTTTACCCAAGCAATTCATTATCCATGTATATCTCTTGTCCAACATTCAAAGTTCCTTTAATAGGGGGTTTTGGCTTTCCAATAGATTCTATCCTCACCAAAGAAGATCTATACCAATGGTGTTGTGGTTTAACTAAATTTTCAACGGGCGCTTGTTTAACAACACGCCAATCGGAATTCATTAACCAATCACCCTCTAGTTCGTAAGTATTAAACCCTTTGATTAGATCTGTTATAGTAAAATTCGCTTTTAAAATCAGATTCTGAATCTGATACCACTTTATACTTGACGCCTCCATCTGGCTTAGCGTAAAGTACCCACTTACTGTTTTCTCCTGTTTTAGACTTTGCATTCCTCGAGATAAAAATAAAGACATCATAGGTAATGTTGGAGTAGGGTCAGTAAAAAAAGTATCAAACTGACCACTCAATCTTCGCGGAAAAGTCTCTTTCAAATCATGCTCTATAAGTTCTAATCGTGGTGCATTTAACGATTTGTATAAATCAATCAACTTTTTATCGTATTCAAGTATAGTAACACGACTAGGTAACGCCGTTAACGCTAAGGCTATTCCCATACAATCATCATCTCCTAAAATACAAATCGCTTTATCTTCAATATCACAATTCCTCCTCATCAGCATAACTCTTGATATAATCACCTCTGGTGGAGCAAAAGCCTGATCTAAGGACTCCATTCTTTCACCTCTTCGACTTGCTATATCCCTAACTTTGTTTATAAATTCCACATATTCTTTTTTAGAAGAATCGATACCACGACCAAAACATAGATTACACGTCGGGTCTTCATAATGGTCAAGTTTATGTACACATTTAGATAAATCTCCATCTTGACTTATTGTAAAAACAGATCCATCATTGTTTAAATAACCTTTATTCTTGAGATCTTCTAAAGCCTGTAGGAAGTCAAGGAAAGGCAAGCTCGTTTTTGCAATTAAATCCCAATAATTTATACCCTTTTTATCTAAGTGTCTTAAAATTAATCTTTCAGATTTTTGTAGTGTTTCCATTTTAGATAATAACTCTATAATGATTTGATATTCGCCCTAACATCTATTATACTATAGATTATAATGAGCAAGGAACGAATGATTGGCGAACCTGCAGAAAGTATTTCTGTTTTAGTTGCGGACGACTGGGTCGATTACGAGTTAATAGACTCTGGCAATAGGCTAAAATTAGAAAGATTTGGCTCCTACACACTTATAAGACCTGAACCACAGGCTATTTGGAAACCAGCTCTTAAAGACAACATATGGGGCAAGGCAGACGCACTATTTCACCAAGGTAAAGTAGAAACCGCCGATAGGTGGGAAAAGAGAAATAACAACATCCCTCAAACGTGGCCATTAAGCTATAAGCATTTAAGATTTTATTCACGTTTTACTACCTTCAAACATATGGGATTTTTTCCAGAGCAAGCGTCTTATTGGGATATCATCAGTTCAAACCTAGAAAAAACCAATAATAAGCAAGCAAGAATTTTAAACCTCTTTGGTTATTCAGGGCTTGCTAGTTTAGCTGCATCCGCTGCCGGAGCTGGTGAAGTTATCCATGTTGACGCTTCCAAAAATGCTATTGCTTGGAGCATGGATAATCAGAGACTGAGTGGGTTAAGAGATAAAAAAATAAGATATATTGTAGAAGATGTTAGAAAATTTATTCGACGGGAATTCAGAAGGGGCAAAAGATACGAAGGAATAATTGCTGATCCTCCTGTATTTGGTAGAGGACCTCAAGGTGAAATATGGAAACTGGAAGATTCTTTGGAAGAATTAGTCAATGATTGTGTTGATATTCTTTCAGATAATCCGTTGTTTCTTATATTAACTACCTATGCTATTAGAGCTTCTGCTTTGACCCTCAAAAATATCTTTGATAACAAAGTAAAAGGTTTTGGTGGAAATATTCGGGCTACAGAGATGGCTCTACGAGAAAAATCTGGAGGAAGGATATTGTCTTCAGCAATTTCTGCCTATTGGACAATTTGAAGCTTCAAAACGACCTTACCTCCCGACTTGCGCAAAAACTTCATAAATTGACTTTTGATAGTCGGTTCTTCCCT
>CAYJQQ010000084.1:0-1111 GCA_964372285.1 uncultured Gammaproteobacteria bacterium
AAAATAGCGGCCGAAACCGAAAAAATCTACAAATCTTTGATTAATAAAAAATGAAAAAGATTTTAGTTACAGGAGGAGCCGGATTCTAGTCTTTTGTAGCCGTTATGGGCTTTTGAAAAATGCCCATAATAGCGAAATAAGCGCAAAACGGAGTGATCAGTAAAATGGTATGTACACAAACATTACAAACGAATTATGAGTAAGGTATTGGTTACCGGCGGCGCCGGATTTATCGGGTCACACCTAGTCGATCGTTTGATAAAGGAGGGACATAAGACAATAGTGGCAGATGATCTGTCCAGAGGAAGTTTGGAAAATGTAAATGCAAAAGCAGACTTTGAAAAAACAGATATAACATCGAAAAAATTTCCAGAGTTAATAAAAAAAATTAAACCGGATGTAATTTATCATCTTGCCGCCCAATCCGACATTGGCCAGTCGCTGAAAGATCCCGAAAAAGACATTTCGATTAATTTTCTGGCAACACAATCATTACTTGACCAGGCAAAAGTTTTAAAAGTTAAAAAAATAATCTTTGCTTCATCGGCTGCAGTATATGCAGAGTCAAAAAAATTGCCGATTGCAGAAGAAGATCTCAAAGAGCCGATATCTTTGTATGGAGTAAGTAAATTATGCAGCGAATTTCTATTGCGTAACTATCACAAGATTCATGGTTTATCATATGCATCATTGAGATTTGCCAACGTCTATGGCCCGAGGCAAGATATGGGTGCTGAAGGAGGAGTGGTGGCTATTTTTATAGATAAGATTTTAAAGGCTGAAAAGGCAATTATTTTTGGAGACGGAGCTCAAACTCGTGATTTTATCTACGCTTCTGATGTTGTTGATGCTTGTCTTTTATCTTTAAATGATATGGTGATTGGCGAATTTAACATTGGAACAGCAAAAGAAACATCAATTTTAAGTTTGTATAAAAAGCTGCTGGATTTGTCAGGCGCAAAAGACAATATAAAATTTACAAAGCGCCGGTTTCTGGAGGTTGCCAGAAATTCCCTTTCCTCCGAAAAATTCAAAAAGTCCACAGGGTGGAAACCGAAAGTGACTCTTGAAGAGGGGCTCAAGAAGACGTTTGATCATTTTCAGAAAATTC
>CAYJQQ010000084.1:1211-4959 GCA_964372285.1 uncultured Gammaproteobacteria bacterium
AAAGTGACTCTTGAAGAGGGGCTCAAGAAGACGTTTGATCATTTTCAGAAAATTCTATGAAGATTGCAGTTGTTATCGACACATGGTTCCCGGCAGTGGGCGGAGGGCAAATTAATGTTTGGGAGATCTCAAAGCGAATCGTAAGTGAAAATTATCAGATAGATATTATAACCAGAGACAACGGCAAAGACGGATTAAAAAACCCTAGATATCTAAAAATAATTAAATTAGGACCAAAGAGTAATCCGGAAAGTACGCTTGCGAAAATAATTTTTTCAGCTCTGCTCGTTCCTTTTCTTGTAAATCGCGACTATCAACTTATTCATGTTCATCCTTTTCTGCCTGCACTTTTTGTAAAGCTTGTAAGCATTATCAAAAAAGTGCCCGTTGTCATAACTGTTCATGGCACAAGACTTTTCGAAAAAAAATTGCCAATAACCCCTTCAAGGTTTCTTGAGTGGATTATCCTGACAAAAATCAAATATGACTTGGTGATTTCGGTCACAGAAGCGTTCAAAAAAATTAAAAACATTAATCGGAATATTGAAGTCATCCGAAATGGCATTGATCTCAAAAAATTTGAAAATATCAAAGCTCAAAAAACTTCTCATCCAAAAATTTTATGGGTAGGACGATTCGATAAAGTCAAAAGGGTCAAAGATCTAATTATGGCAATGGAAAATGTAGTCCAAAAAATCCCAAAGGTAAAATTGACGCTGGTCGGATACGGTTATGAAGAAAATAATTTAAAAAAACTGACAAAAAAACTAAACCTTAACAATCATATAGAGTTTGTCGGCAAAAAAACCGGTGACAATTTAATTCGTGAATATAAAAGCTCCCACCTTTTTGTTTTGCCGTCTTCATCAGAAGGCCAGCCAATTACGATTCTTGAGGCGCAAGCAGCCTATTTACCGGTTGTGGCTGCAAAAACAGGAGGAATACCGGAGATAGTCAAAAATAAGGTAAATGGCTTGTTAGTGCCCCCAAATGACTACATTGCCCTTGCAAATGCCATTATTTGGTGTTTGAACAATAAAAATGATTTCGCCAAAAAAGGACATTTAATTATCGAAAAAATGAGCAATTGGGATGATATTGCCAACAAGACACTATCAGTTTACAGAGAGTTATCTAGGTGAAAAAATTATATCTTTTGGCGATTTTACTATTTTTGCTGACAGTTTTTCTGAGAATTTATAAAATTGAGGAAAAATTTAACTTCAACGCTGAATACAATTACAAATTATGGCCGGTAAAGGAAATAATATATGACCGCAAAATCCGTTTAATCGGAATTGAGGCGGTTAGTTATTTACACCATCTGCATTATCCGCCGCTTGCTTTATATATTTTTGCGCCAATACTTTATTTGGCCGGTGCAAATCCCATAAGTATCGAAATAAGTCTAATTTTCCTAAACGGTTTAACTGCCGTCCTTGTTTTATATCTCGGTACTAAAATTTTAGGCTTAAGAGTCGGATTACTTGCTTCATCAATTTACGCAGTTTCTTTTTTTGTGCAGAGGGCCGATCGTTTTATCTGGGTTGTTGGCCCAGTATTATTTTTTACAACAGTCTACCTTTTAATTATTAATAAGATTTTTAACCAAAAGAAAACTAATTTAATTCAATTTTTTTTACTTGGAACTATTGTTGGCCTTGCCCTAAACTTTCACTTCCAGGCTGTAGCATTTGTATTTGTAACTTTAGTGCTCGTTATTTACTATTATCCGCTTACTAAGGCCCTTAGATCTTTAGCTGTTTTTTTTGCAGGAGTCACTTTTTTAATTTCACCGATTTTGATATTTGAACTAAGACATAACTTCTACAATCTTCAGGGAATTTTTTTACTCTTAAAAGATAGCGGCGGATTAGCTCAGTCATCGTTTTTGGGCCAAGTTTACAAATCAGTAAGTGCGGTTTCGGCAATTCCTTTAAAAATTATCAGCAATGAAATTGGCGCAAAGTCCCTAAATACGATTTCGATTTTTTCAATTTTCAGTTTGCAGGCGGTAGTCATCGTCGGGTTTATGAAATTTTGGAAGAAGATTGATAAGAGATCGAGATTTTTTTTCTTAACGTGTATTCTCCTTTGGCTATTCGGTCTGATTTCTTTCCCATTTGTCCAAAACAGGTATTATGCTACTGATTATTACCTCTACTTCTTGACAGTACCGGCAATCTTTATTTTTGCTTATTTATTGGAAAGAATTTCTTTTGCATCAAAAGCGGGGCTTGCGGCAGGCAGTCTGCTATTAGGTTTCTTTGTATATCATAATTTGTTGACAAGCAGCGCTTTTGTTCCAAGTACAAACTGGAGAGAGCAAAATAATGCGATTGATTATATCTTCGAAAATCAAAATAAAAAATCTCTTTCTGTAAAGTTTACCGAATTCCCAAGCGAGGAATACGCCTTTTTGTTCTATTACAAATCAAAAGTTTACAATTTCCCGTATGAGTCTATTGAATTTATTGAACCCTGGCATGAAAGTAAAAATTACGATTTTATCTTTTCGGGTAACATAAAAAACTATCCTGATTCTAAAAAGTTCGGAGGGATTATAGTTGCAAAAACAAACTAGAAAACTAAGGTTATTTGCACCATACGTTTTATCTTGCGCATTTGCAGTTTTTGGTCTTATAAATCCGCAATCAAAAATTGATGTCTTGCATACCTTTCTATTCTCATTTTTATTAACCCATCTTCTTTATTCTCAACAAAAAAGAAACCAAGTTTTTTTAACGGGATGGGCTTTAACACTTTTTACAGCATTATTTGCTTATTTTATTTATCGTCCTGAACTTTTGACACTTGCATCCATTTCTACACTTGGCGGGATAATTTATTTTTTCATTTTGCGCAAAACCGCTAAAAACCTGAATAAAATTTTTGTTGTTCATTTAATAATTTTTTTCTTAATTTCATCGTACTTCAACTCATACACCCTAAGGACTGCCATTTCGAAAGAGCCGGAACCAAAAAGCTATTTTAATGATTATCTCGGTTTTTTAAGAAATTTTTATTTGGTTGAGAAAGGATACGGATATTATGAGGGGCTTGTTATAACCCACACAGAGGACGGAAGATCATCAACTCTTCCGCAAAAAGCGTGGAATTGGCGTCTGCCTACTTATGCTTATCTTTGGGATCTGTTTCCTGGTACGGGTGGCATTTCGGTCTACGTTTTCTTTTTGGCTCTTTCGTCAACAGCACTTTATTTTACTTACCGAATTGGAAGAGTTTTTTTAAATCCAATCCAAGCTGTTTTGGTTCCTTACATTTTACTGCCGTATTTTCACTTCGCGGCAAGAGATTTGTCTTTCTTGGAAATGGAATGGTGGGCACTGCCGCTTTTAATTTTGGCTGTTTTTGCAATTATTAAAAAAAGATTTATTTTACTTTTCATTTCAGCCGTTTTAGCAATGCTCCTGAGGGAATTGTTTTTAATTCCGGTAGTTTTATGGGTATTACTAATGGTTATTAGCAAAAGATACAAAATAGTAAAAGCGCTAATTTTCGCAGTCGTTATTTTTTTAATGGCGCTTTTGCTTCATTATTTTAAAGTAACACAGCATATTCCAAGATCGTGGGATTCTTTAAGTTCTGGCTCAAGGCCGTTTGATCTGACTGCTTTCCAACAGACGCTGTCCTATGGATCAGTTGATTACCTATTTTTTAGGTTTAGGCCATTTCTAGCACTTTTGATTTTTACACCTTTTCTACTTGCCGTAAACTTTTATCGAAG
>CAYJQQ010000085.1:0-4941 GCA_964372285.1 uncultured Gammaproteobacteria bacterium
CACCACATTTATCAATATCAAATATCAAATATCAAATATCAAAATTACAAATCAAATATTAAAAATGAAATACAAGAAATAGAAAAGTTATTAACCAATTCTAAGGTTGTTGCTGTTGGCGAAGTGGGGGTAGACAGGCACTATTACAGAAAAACGAAATATCAAGATTATTTCATTGATAAATCTTTTATAGAGTTGCAAAAAGAATTTTTAAAAGCACAGATCTACTTAGCTTTCAGATACGATAAGAGCTTGATTTTACACAATAGAGAAGCAAAGGCGGATCTGCTCGAAATTATAGGCGAACCAGCCTACGCTTCAGCTTTGGCGGGCAAAGCCGTATTTCACTGTTGTGAACCTGACCATGAGCTTCTAGAATTTGCAAAAGGGCATAAGATCTATATCGGAGTTGATGGCGATGTAACCTATCGGAAAGATAAGCAAGAATTTATAAAAAAAGTTCCACTCGAGATGTTAGTTTTAGAAACAGACTCGCCATTTCTTCACCCAGAGCCGGTAAGGTCTCAACCGCGCAATATTCGCGGACAAAATGAACCTAAAAACCTAGTTTTAATAGCTTCTTTTATCGCTAGAAATATGGGATTATCGTTAGATAAATTGATTAATATGACAGAAGAAAATAGTCTGAAGTTATTCAATCTTTCTTAATGGAGTTAAAAACTCACAGCGCCTAGCTCGACAACCGTATCACCAACTCTTGTTAATTTTTGAAGAGCGGGACTTTCTAATCTTTCTTTTGAGCTTGCCGAGGTGACATAAAAGAAGATACGGTGATAGGTTTGTGGTTGAGGAGTTATTGAAACAGGTAGAACCTTATCAAGCATTTCTCTGTGTAAAAGACCAACCTTTAAAGTTTTCGTAGATAGCTTTTTCGCTTCTCTTGTTAACTCGACAAGAAGACTTTCTTTTTCTGATAAATTTAGCCCGAGCTTTTGAGAAACAGAATTAACAAATTCACCTAAACTATTTTTGTCTACGACAAATCCCTGATTGCTTTTCTTTAATGAGTCAAGCGATGATGCTACTAATTTTTTATCGAATTCATAATAGAGTTTTGGTCTTTTCAATCCATTGGAAAAAGTAAGCGACTGATCAGGAGAAACTGTGAAATTCCATTGATTTTCTTTAGAAAAAGGAGGGTCGGCATAGACGACAGCATTATTGAGCAATCGGACCTGCATCTGTTTAGTTGTGTCTGAATAGAAATATAGGAACGGAGAGGCTGTAGTGGCATAATAGCAAGCAGTTTGAAGATTCAGAGAGGGATCTATAGCACATACTGTTGGATCATTGAGACTCGCATTGCATGCTGCCATTGCCAGTTGGCGTAGTTCGCTTCTGACCTGTCTTAACTTAGCGGCGTCTACAACTTCTCCTGGAGGTGGAACGTAGTACCAATTTCTTGGTTTTTCGTTGGGATACCAAGCAATATATCCTCCATTAGGAAGAGCAAAAATTTGGGTTAACCCTGCACAAGCTAGAGCTCCAGGTTGTCCTGGTCCTGGGCTCAACCAATTAAATGTTCCATATTGCAGGGTGCTTCCTTGTCCAGGAAAGACAGTGGGAGGAGTATTTTGGCTTTGAGCAAAAACTCCCAAAGTATTGATGTCTTTTACCGCCAAGACAGTTTCGACGAACTGAACTTGATAGCCTGTATTTGATGTGCCAACCCCTCTGTAAAGATAATAAGGGTAGAGAGTAGTTTGTGATTTTTGACCGATTTCTTCAAGGTAGGTTAATACAACTTCATTGACGCTGGCATTATTGACAACTGTTTGACCGCCGGCAAAGACGCTATTCATGTCTATAGCTCCGTCGCCGGTTGGCTTAATAAGCGAGAAAGAAGACTTGCCATTTTTTAATTCTTCAAAGGCTTCCTCCGGCGTCTTAAGCGTTTGAGTAGAGGATTTTTCCTGTGTTCGGGAGAGTAATTTTATATTTGATGTTACGGTTAATACATTATTGTTTTGGTCTGCTACGCCGACTGTAACGGTGTTAAAGTCGTTTGGTCTCACAATGACGGCTAAACCATCAGAACTCTCTGTAATATCAGGATCAGCAGGCGCATCAGCGTCAACATATCCTAATTTTACGTCTGCAAGTCTGCTGGTTTCGGCAAGATTAAGAGCGCCGACAGGGTTAAGTATCGGTAGGCCGAGCTTTTCCCAGCTTCTATGAAGTTCGACAAATGTGACTCCGGGGAAACTTGCCCTCTTGTAAGTAGCTGTAACCACCAATGTATCATCTAGTAACCCCAACTTTGAAAGTATTGATAGAGCAGCGCTGGTTGGATCAGAACCGCCCGACAGAAATCCACTTTCAGAGGAGTAGAGCAGATTTCCATTAGTTTTATTGATGGATAGTAAAGCCTGTTGACCATCAACTTGGTCGGTGACAAGGACTAGATTTACCCCATCATCGACAATTGATTTCTTAAACCCTAATTTTGTGGCTAAGTCTAGGGCTTCGCCAGTTGTGAATGATGTTTTAAGGTCGGATAACTTAACAGATGCAGGAAGAGTAGGAAGCTGGGCATTTAAGGTATAGCTGGAAAAAGTAGTTTTGGGCAACTTTGACGCAGAAGGTTGAGTAGTTACGGAAGAATTACCCGGTGGGGTTTGATTTGCTACCTGTTGGTCTAACTGCTGCTTTCTACCCAATAATGTTATTAATAATAAAAGAAGTATTACAAAAGTTCCGGCTAATACATAGAGAACTTTTTTTTCATGAAGTTTTTGCAGGTTCATAAACTTAAGACTAACACAAATAAATTTTACTTGTCAAGCCCAATTTTGTATTAATTTAAAACTCATTATAAAAAGTATGATTACCAAGTAATAAGAGTAAGAAGAACCGCTCCGGCAAACCCAAACTCATAAGAGTTGATGTAAGCCCCCATGGCAGCGCCAATGATAAAAATCCCGATCATAATAAATAGTTTAAACTCATCACCGATGCCAATGGCAAAATGCATGATCATAATGTAAACCGCAGAGATGACTGCATAGGTTAATAAATCCATAGTTAAAAATCCAAAATTTTTTGAAACTCGTCGACAAATTTTTTTTGATTAAAATAATGGGTTCTCTTTTTTGCCGCGATACCGAGTCTGTTTCTTAAGTCTTGATTAAAGTATACCTCACCTAATGCGTTTGCTATATCGTTTGTATCAGCGGGGTTGATAAACATTACTCCTTGATTTTTCGAAGTCTCATGAAGGACTTGAATGTCAGATAAGATGGACGGGCAGCTTTGAGAGGCTGATTCAAGGTATGAAAAACCGAATCCTTCGTCTCGGGAGACTAACATATTGCATCTGGCACGTTGATAAAGCTCAACGAGTTTATCATCTGGTACATAGCCTAAAAAAATGAATCTTTTATCTCCTTTTGTTTCTTGTAAAAATTTTCGAAATTCTTGCTGCCACTTGTTGTAATTCGTTAACTCGTTAACGCGTTCAAGGGTTAACGGGTTAAAAACATTGCCGGCAAATACACACGTCACATTTATTATCTTAATCGCTTTTGCCAAGTTAACTAGATTTTTATTCCAGGTCGCATCGCCGACGTAGAGACAGAACGAATTTCCAATTTCCAATTTCCAATTTCCAATCAAATCCCAATTTTCAAATTTCAAATTATTAAAACGTTTTTGGTTAAGATTTTGATTATTGGAGTTTGAGATTTGTTTGTATCTTGGGATTTGGTTATTGGGATTTGTGAAAATTTTGGGAAGGCAAGGGTAGATAACTTTTATTTTATATTCTTCTAATCCCAAAATTTTCATAATATCTCTTTTGCTTGCTTCAGAGTCTGTAACGATCAAATCATAATTTTTTAATGCCAGTTTGTTTAAGAAAATATTTAGTTTTCCCTTGATGCCAACAGGAAAAGGTTTGGGATATTTTAAAGGAATTAGATCGTGGATGACCGTAATCTGTTTTCTAGCGACTCGTCTAAAAGTTAGAGGAGGTTGGAGAAAATTGAAAAAGGGGTTAATAAAAACAGATTCATTGTTAAATTGTTGCATTGCTATATTGTTAGTAAAAACCCAGTCAGGAAAATTCTCTTTTAAGATCTGCAAGTAACGGCCCACACCCCGGACTTTACTTAAAGGATCGGTGAGTGTTGGGTCATAGACATGAATATTAGGCGGCATTTTCTTTATTGTAGCAGAAAATAATCTTGACAAAACATACACCATATGATTTAATGTATATATATGAAAAGAGTTCAGCTTTATTTAGATGCGGGAACGGTTGTAGGAATTGATGAGATTGAAAGGCTAACGAATTTACCTAGATCTAAAATTATCAGAGAAATGCTTGGCAGAGCAACTGATTCAGCTTTACAATTTTTGCAATCGTTGATTTTTCTCAATAGTTCAAGAAAACAGAGGTACTCTGTATTCGATAAATATATAGGCGCTATTGATGTTCCTTTGAAAAAAAAATTGACTATAAAAACGGAAGATGAGGATATATATTTTAGCGATTAAGCAGTGAAAATTTTCATAGATACAGGAGTCTTTCTTTCGCTTTATAATAAAAAAGAAAGTCAGCATGTGAAAGTATCACGGCAATATCGTTATTACAAAAAGCATAACGCTGATTTTTTTACTTCAGATCATATCTTAAGTGAATTATATACTTTGACGCTGCACCGTTACGGAGGTTATTGGGCGTCATTAGGAGATAAATATCTTAATGAACTCATTGTTTCAAAAGAGCTGCAAGTAATATATGTTGATTCTCATATATTTAATAAAGCGAGAAAGACATTTCTTAAATTTGTTGAACACAATATATCTTTTACTGATGCTTTAAGTTATGTTTTATGCAGAGATTTTAAAATGGATGAGATCTTCACCCTTGACTCCGACTTCAAAAAACTCCGACTCAAGACTTCATTTTAAGAAGTT
>CAYJQQ010000086.1:0-4941 GCA_964372285.1 uncultured Gammaproteobacteria bacterium
TGGCTGGCTTCTTATCTACTCCTATATCAAGCATTATTTTAGCAGCCGAATTAAAAGAGAATTCAGAATCGAAGCAATACTGCTTGACCGAAATAATCCCCAAAAAATAATAGGAAGAATTCATGGACCTCAACTCGTGCCTCAAGAAACCTACGAGAGGGCCGGTGAGGTGTCTGACGTAATTTTTCCCTCTGGCGCATTAATCGATGCAAATAAAATTAAGGTTTATTATGGTGCGGCTGACACTGTTTGTGCTTTGGCAGAAGCTGATTTAACTGAATTTATGCGGTCTTTTGAAGTAAACTCTCCAGGCACTGTAAAATGTAAAAAATTTCCCGATAACCCTTTACTCTCTCCCAAACCAGAGCATAACTGGGAAGCTAAAGCCGTATTCAATCCGACAGCAATTGAAATCGAAGGAAAAACCTATCTTATCTATAGAACAACCTCTGAAGACAGTGTTTCTTTTTTGGGGATGGCAATAAGCAACAATGGCTTAATCATTGACGAAAGAATTGATAAGCCAATCTATCCTTTGAGATCAAATTCTGAAAAGCCTGCCTCTGCTGGAAAACCGGGCGGCTGTGAAGATCCCAGAATTACAAGAATTGACGATATTTTATATATGTTATACACAGCCTACGACGGTCTGCTTCCCCGTCTGGCTCTAACCTCCATATCTGTCTCGGATTTTTTAGAAAGAAAGTGGCAGAGTTGGCAACCGCCTAAAATTATTTCTCCTCCAAACATGGCGGATAAAGACGGAATGCTTTTTCCTAAAAAAATAAATAACAAATACGTAATATTTCATAGAATTGAACCAAACATCTGTATTGACTATGTCGATGATCTAAATTTTGCCAGCTCAACCTACCTAAAAATTACCAGTATTATAACACCCCATAACAGAACCTGGGATGAAGCAAAAATAGGTATAAGCACACCGCCGCTTGAGACCAAGGAGGGCTGGATAATTTTTTATCACGGAATAAGTAAAATAGACCAACATTATCGGGTAGGCGTATTACTTCTGGATTTAAACGATGTTACTAAAGTTATCGGCTGGACGCCCTATCCAATTCTAGAACCGGAAACTCTATTTGAAAAAAGAGGTGTCGTCAATGATGTAGTATTTCCCTGCGGATATGTGTTAAAGGACGACACAATTTTTCTCTATTATGGCGGTGCTGACAAAGTGGTCTGCGGGGCAACCATATCCTTAAAAACATTAATCGACTATCTATTGCGAAGTCGCACCGAAAAACACCTCACTTATCCCTGAAGTTTAAAAAATCGTAAGAATTCACACTCTTTGATAAACTTTTATAGTTCGAGCCCCGATATTCATCGGGGTAAACTCCGTCGAGAACTTCTCGACTCGTCCGACGTGACTTCGGACTCGCTCGAAGAATAATTTGTCAAGAATCCTGAACTCTTACAAAAAATCTTACAGATAATAAATCAGTGAAAAATGTGCTAAAATGCGTTTATGAATATAATCTTAATGATCATCTTAGGGATAATTTTATTTTTGATCTTTAATTTTCTGGTTGGAATATTTGGATTCAATACTGTAATTCTCATCATGCTCTCTCTGATACTGGCAGGAATAGTTCTGGGTCATTAATATGACTAAACTTCCTCATGAAATTGAAGTTTTGGCATAAAAGCGTGAACAATTGAAGCAGAAAAAAATATATTAATTAGTCATGTAGTTGTGGTGTGGAAATACATAACACATAAAAGAATAGCTTAAGTTCAGAAAACAGGAATATGGTATGTAGATCTTGAAAGCGGGGAAAAGAATATTTGCTAAAAACCGACGCGGACATTATCATGGTTCATAGCTGTCTAAGCGGTTTTTATGAAAAAGCTGGATTCGAATCAATGCTAAAAACTAGTACTCTTTTTGGTAAACGTAAAAAACCGAAGCTAAGCGATCAGTCGTGTTGCCCTTTTTTTAACTGAAAAAGGGGAAAAAGGAAGAAACGCTTTTGAGTCAACGCCCTTCTATTTCGGAGAAAGCATGTGGTAATAATTCTACCAGTTCACCAAATAATACGTTTAATGTACAATTCTTGTCTTTATATCAACCTAAAGTATTGATCTTGTAGCATATAGTCTATAGACACATACTTCGATTAAATGTTTAATCGAAGTATGACAAGGATTTCAAAGTATAGATTAAGTGGCAAGGTTTACGATAAACTTTTTACACTTCTTTTTGAAGTTGTGGCAAAAAAGAGCAATCGAGAAGACTTCAATAAAATCATATTTGATCTTCTTTCACCTGTTGAGCGGATAATGATTGCTAAACGGGTAGTTATTATTTTTCTCTTGATGAAGGGTATCGACTATTATACTATCTGTAACGTAGTTAAAGTATCCAGCGGTACAGTATCTAAATTTCGCTTTGTCATGGAAAAAAGTGAGGGAATTGTTCCGTCCTTAAAAAATATTGTAAAAAATGAGAAGGTCCTCTTATTTCTGCAGGGATTATTTAATGATCTTTTTCCTCCCGGAGTTTATGGAGTCTACTGGAAAGCCGCCTGGGAGAGAAAATTTGACTACGAACGTAAAAAGACCGAAGGCATTTGAGTCTACTTCGATTAAACGTTTAATCGAAGTGGGAACGAAAAATTGTATGTGTCGAGTAAGTTTACCTTGAGGTGAATAACATTATATTTCCCTTTATACTTGCTTGTAATATTTCTCGATCAATGAATTATCTAAATCCGTTGATATAATAAGTGAATGCAAAAACTTCCTCATGAAATTAATGAACTAGCTAAAAAACGGCAAAAATTAAAAGAACAAAGAAAATTTGCTGAATCTGATAATCTTAGAGATGTTATTGAAGCTAAAGGTTACTCTGTCACCGATACTCTCAAAGGACAAAAAATAGTTAAAAAATCCAAACAAAAAAAACATAACTCCTTAATCGCTATTTTCGGATCAGGTGAAATGTCCCCAACCGGAAGAAGAATACATGAATATCTAATCGAAGATATTGCTCCACCAGTCAAAATAGCACTGGTTGAAACGCCGACCGGCTTTGAAGTCAATCCTCACTATTGGTACGACAAACTTTCAGAGATGTTGCAAGTCGGATTACAAAATTTTAAACCAGTTATTACAAAAGTCGCTGCTTTAAGGCGGGAGGGTAAAAATAACACCAATGATCCAGAAATTCTAAAACCTCTTTTGGCTGCGGATTACATTCACACCGGAGCCGGCAGCCCAACTTATGCAGTAAAACATTTAAGAGGAACTCTTGCGTACCAATATCTATCTGATTTCGTTAAAAATCACGGCCGAATATCTTTTGCTTCCGCTTCTGCTATTGCTTTTGGTAAATATCTACTCCCAGTCTATGAAATTTACAAAACCGGTGAAGATCTTCACTGGAAAGAAGGGCTGGATTTTTTTCAGCAATGGGATTTGAACATTACCGTTATCCCCCATTGGAATAATACTGAAGGCGGTAAAGAGATAGATACAAGCAGATGCTATATGGGAATAAAACGATTCGAAAAATTATTAAAACTTCTCCCCGGTCCAACAACAATCTTAGGCATCGACGAACAGACTGCCTGTATTTTTGACTTGGCTGAAAAAGAAGTTCTTGTTATGGGTAAAGGTATGGCAACAATTTTAAGAGGTGCTGATGAAAAAATTAATGCCGATTCTAAATTCCATTTTTCTTCACTTAAATAGTTTAATATTGGTATCATTGACAAATTTACGTGATCACGTAAATTTGTCTAAATTTGGGTTAATGGGTTAATTTTAAACTGAATCAGTTATTTTTAATATTCCGGCATTTGGGGCGCTGTTGGTGCGGCTTTTTCTTTCTCCGGAAGATCGGTAATCAATGCCTCTGTCGTCAAAACCATCGTCGCAACTGATGCGGCGTTCTCCAGTGCCGAGCGCACTACCTTGGCCGGGTCGATGATGCCGCGCTTTAGCATTGACCCAAACTCAAGAGTGAGAGCATCAAAACCATAATCGCCGCCTTTTGACTCTTCAACCTTTTTAAGCACCCAACCTGCGTCGGCTCCGGAATTGGCCGCTATCATCTTCAAAGGCTCGGCCAAAGATCGGTAAACAATATCGACACCGGTCTTCTCCTCATCAAATTCCATCTTCTTTTTCAGCTCCGACAACGACTTTCTTGCCTGAAGCAAGGCAACGCCTCCTCCGGCAACTATTCCCTCCTCAAGCGCGGCTTTTGTAGCGGCGACAGCGTCGTTAACCCTCTCTTTTTTCTCTTTCATCTCGACCTCGGTTGCGGCGCCGACATTGATTACAGCTACTCCACCCGAAAGCTTGGCTAGTCTCTCTTGTAGCTTTTCTTTGTCAAAATCAGAGGTGGACTCTTCAATCTCCCGTCTCGTTTGAGCCACTCTGGCTTTTATCTTAACCGAGTTGCCCTTTCCGCCGATGATGCGGCAGTTTTCCTTGTCAGACCAGACTTTATCAGCCCGGCCGCAGTCATCAACCACGATGTTCTCGAGTTTTTTACCCAAATCTTCGGAAATAACTGTCCCGCCGGTAAGAATAGCGATATCTTCCAGCATCTCTTTTCTTCGATCGCCAAATCCTGGCGCTTTGACAACTAGAGCGTTAAAGGTTCCGCGAAGCTTATTGACAACCAGAGTCGCGAGAGCCTCTCCTTCGACCTCGTCGGCGATAATCACTAAATTTTTAGAGACTTTGACAAACTTCTCCAAAAAAGGCAGAAGGTCAGAGACTGCCGTAATTTTTTTGTCGGTGATCAAAATGTAAGCGTCCTCCACCTCGGCTGCCATTTTGTCAGGATCGGTGACAAAATAGGGCGAAGCATAACCGCGATCAAACTCCATTCCCTCCTTGTACTGTATCTCCATCTGCAGACCTTTGCCTTCCTCGACAGTTACAACGCCGTCTTTTCCTACTTTT
>CAYJQQ010000087.1:0-4886 GCA_964372285.1 uncultured Gammaproteobacteria bacterium
CTAAAAAAAGAATATATTGTTTCTAGTAATAATAAAAAACATAAAGAACTAGGCATTGATAAACAAAAAATGGAGATCAACGCAGGCGGAAAATCGTATGCAATCTACCTGGGAAACAACAGTGGACTTTCCAATAATTACATTAGAATTGATAACGAAGATGATGTGTTTGTTGCCGATGGCTTCGGAGAAGCTTTCACTTCTGATGATTATCGTGATCTTTCAGTCCATCTTATAAACGATGAGGCGAAAGTCACCTCAATTGAGATCGGGTTTGAAGATAGAAAAACAGTTTTAAACAAAAAAGACAATGATTGGAAAATTGGAGACAAAACGGCAAAAAAAGATCGCGTTGATTTTTTCTTAAACGATCTTAAGACATTAAAAGCTAGTGATATTTTTACAAAAGATACAAATCTTCCAAACGTTATCCCAATTACAATAAGAATTAAAGAAGGCAAGCAAGAAAAAACTATCGAATTCTATCCTCAAGATGAAAATAATTACCTCGCAAAAGCGTCAACGTCAGAATTTGTCTTCCAAATCCCCGCCGCCTACGTTGCCTCGTTGAAAAAAGAAGGAAAAGATTTTATTGAATAACTAAGGACTAACTGTTTTTATATCCTTCATTTTTAATATTTCTTTATCAAAAGTATATAAAAATTCGTTCTTTTTATAAAAAACTAGCGCGCATATATAACTGTCTACGAAAGAAATATTATTATTTTGAAAAAATTCTAAAGTTTTTTTTATTAATTTTTTATTCGTTTTAAATTTGTTAAAATCAACGAGAGCATTTATTTTCTCAATAACCTCTTTTTTAGTTAAATTGTAAAATGAAAGTAAAACGTAAACGATTTCAACAATAATAACGTCTGGAATTTCAAGTTCTTGATTACTTGCCTTTTTTAAAAGGAGATCTACTTTCTCCGTTTGCCTAACATCGTCCTCCGTAAGAAAACGAATGATGATATTAGTATCAAGAGCGGGAGGTTTTTTTTGCATATGCTCTTGCTATAAACTCTTTTACTTTTTTATCAGCTTTTTTATCTGTGAACTTTCTATTGCTTTTTACAGTTCCTTTAAGTGAAAGAAAATCTGTGGATGATTTTAATATGATTTGATTTTTTGTTTTTACAAACGTTACTTTTTCGTATGGCTCTACATTCAAAAATCTTCTAATGTCTACCGGAATTGTCACCTGGCCTTTTTGTGTAACTGTGGTTGTATATATCATAGTATTGATTACTATACAAAAGTAATGATTGCTTGTCAAGAGTATTACTTTTAGGTAAGAGTTCACACTTCTTGACACAAACTTACTGTTCGAGGGTAGTCGAGAACTTCTCGATTCTCCCGATTAAATCGGGATCACTCGAAGAATAAAGTGCGCAACATGAGTGAATAACCTATTCATTAGATCTAATATCGAAGAAAATCATTACTGGTATATTGCAATATACCAGTCCTATAACAACTGCATGGCTCCACTAAAACTCAATAAGGAAAAAAATGCAGTTACTGTTCCACTTTCTTATTTTTTACTTATTTGATTCAAGAAAAAAGGAAGAAAAAGATTTTATCGAGTAAAAAATTTACTACTTAGAAAAGCGATTAACAACAATCGCAAGAAGAATCATAAATATAATGATTGCTATCATGAAACCGATTGCTGGTGTAATCATTATTTTAATCTCAAAGACTAATTATTCTATTTCTATTTTATAAATTTTCTCTGCGACTAAAATATATGCGGCATTGTTGAAGACGACGAAATCCGAGGCTTTCGAGAGAATGCTCGAGTTGATCTGCCTTTCATATGTGCCGTTTTTTCCCAAGATATAGATTGTCCCTTTGTCTTTATCCCATCCATAGACTTTTTCAACGTCAGCGCTTGTGAATATTTTTGTTAATCTAACGTTTTTCTCCGGCCAGGAATTGGAAAATTCATCTTTTACTCCGGCTGTGTATTTGAGGATACTCTCCTCAAACCCAATGTAGATAGAGCCATCTATTGCTAGAGAGTTCGCTTCTTTCGCTAATCCTGCTTCAGCTTTGAGATAAGAACTTTTATCCGAGTAACCATTTTCAGCCACAATATATTTATAGATGTCTCCTTTACCAGAATCCAAAAGATAAACGTTGCCGTTATAAATCCACATATCAGAAATCTTTCCCCAATCGTTGTCTTTCTCTATTGCTTTTATTGCCTGCCTGCCTGCAGGCAGGTCTTTTCCATCCGCTGAGATTTTGTAGACGCCTTCACCGTCAACATAAAACAACGTGTCTGCTTGAAATGCGGAAACTAGTTGAGCTTTTTTGGCTTCGGGAGCGTTCTTTTTATCCAAAGATTTTTTGCTTAGGGATAATGAAAATATCGACCCTCTTTTTTTATCAAGGATACTCAAATTATCCTTTTCCAAGTAAAGTTTGTCGCCCTTGGCGCTTTTATTATCTATTGTCAAGTCAAAAAATTCTTCATAATTTTTTTCTTCTTTTTTGACTATCTTACCTTCCTTTTCTTTTATCATTTGCTCAAGTTCTTTCACTTCTTTTTCCTTTTGTTTACCCAGCTGTTTTTTTAGTTTTTTGACTTCCTCTTTCGCTTCAGAAATTAAGGCCAAAGATCTTGGTAGATTTAAAAAAGCCACCTCTTCCGCCTGATTAAGTTTAAAATTAACCAGATCTTTTGTTGAATTTACTTTTTTGTTAAGTTCGGCCTGATTTCTTCGGTGATAACCCAATACCACACTCCAGATAAGTATTATTAGAATAATAACGACGGCGACAAACGTCAAAGTCTTTCTTTTACCGGACTTTTGCGAAAGAGATTGGAACTTCTCAAGAAAAGTTATACTCTTACTTTTAACCTGGTCGAATGGGCTAAATTTTTTTTGACCTTCAATATTGACAATTTCTACTTGGTCTGTCTGGTCACTCATAAACTTGATGAATAAAGCAACTGCTCCTTCATCATCTTTTTCTTTTAGTTGAGGTATTAAATCCTCAACTATCTCATGTGGATTCTTGTTGTCAAATATTGTCTTTATTTCTATGTCTGATCCTAAAAGGTCGATAAATCCTTTAGTGGTAAGGATAAAAAAATCGTCAACTTCTACATACCCTGACGCACTGTTATCTTTTTCTATAATTTGTGCGAAGTCTTTTCCCCGGCGGAGATAAATCACACCTTGGCCTGCGGTCTTTAAATACAAGATTTTACCATTGTAGTAGCCCGCTGCCAGCGAAAATGAAGTTGGAAAATTATGCTTGGTGATAATCTGGGAAACAAATTGGTCAAATGAGGCTAAATTATTTATTGTTAAAGTTGTTAACTCATCTTTTATCTTTTGAACCGTCTCTCGGCCTTGCTCCGCATTTATTCCTTCCTCTATCTCAATAACGATGAATAAATTTTGCTCGGTTATAGAACCAGAAAACCCTTTTTCTTTTTCTTTGCCAAGATAGACTGCAAAGTTTGGCTGCAACATATTAAAATCAAATTAGAAGAAGCGAAAAAAATATTAAAGCTATCCCAATACCTATTTGTATCAAAGATATAAGAAGAATTAAAGTATTGCCTTCGGTTTCTAACGTTTTCGTCATAACCTGCGTCTGCTTGAAAATCACTAGCGAGTAGATTAGATATAAAAATGAAAACACCACTGCGAACGCCTTAAAAAATAAGTCAAAGATATTTTGTCCTGCGAAAAAACCTGTAAATTGATTAAAGTCCATAATTTAAGGAACTAGGCTATTGATAATTTTTGTAACTTCGGATGGCTTGGGAACATTTATGAATTCTATATTGACCTCTGCTCCGGCGGTCTGGACAAATACGGTACCGTAATTAAAGATCGAAGCAAAAAAACCTCCGCTTTTAGCGGTGACATCTTCCACTTTTGCAAGTTGAGTTTCAGTAACTTCTTTATAGATAACTGTATGAAAATCAATATCTATGATTCTCTCATTAGTTATAATCCCTACATTAAAAAACCAGCTCAAAAAATTAAACCAGATATAGGCAAAAATCACTGCCAATCCAAAAATATTTGCAAATAAAGTTTGAGATGTTGACAAAAAGTTAAGAAAAAGAAAATTGAGAAAAAATAATATAATCAACAGAAAAATACTATTAAATATCCAAGGAAGCTGGGTAATCGGATGGGCTCTAAGAACCAAAATAACTTGTTCAGTTAGATGTTGTGTCTCAAAGCGATAACCTGGCTTGACACAAAATGAATGAAGAATGCTGTGTGAAGGCTTGAGATTATGCATTTAGGATATTATATAATAGTTGTCTTTTTGAAAGTCGTGCTCTATAATAAATATGCTCTGGTTACTGGAGCGACTCGGTCCCACCCTTTTCCATCCCGAACAAGGAAGTGAAACGAGTCAGCGCCCATGATACTCTTCGCTTCGGTGGAGGGGAAAGTAGGTCGTAGCCAGAGCGCTTATATTATTGCTTATTCTTAAATAACACATTCTTCGGAACTTCAAACTGAACTGAAGCCGGAATTGCTTCTGCTTTACATGAATTCAGGACCGTCTTTAAAACGTCTTTAGATTTTCCAATTGAAGGAATCGTTAACACCTGATCCAAGCTGCCAAAAATAAAACTCGGATCGATAAAATTGGTTGATAGGAGATTTTCCAGCATCCCAACATGCTGTGAGAGTCCACAAATTTTCTCGCCGGAATAACTACCCATCCTCCATATATAGATGCAATCATCCCTCAACAGGTAGTTTCTAACTTCTTTTTTTGAAAACAATTTTAACCTTTCAAGGGTTTCCATAGCCATATTAAAAAGATTTCTATCATCCATATTCCAAATAGTATCATTTTCATTTACAAAAAATTCCACCAGTAAAGAAGTTTTATTT
>CAYJQQ010000088.1:0-4817 GCA_964372285.1 uncultured Gammaproteobacteria bacterium
CTTAATCCAAAAATTCGAATTCTCCCTGCCTCAAATGTATCACTTTGGCTTGATTTGACGGGCTGTTTTGAATTGATACTGTATGTATCACTTTGATCCTTTGAGTGATAATTGCTCGCCCGCCGAAGGTCTAGCGAAGGCGGGTTTTCTGTAATGACCGTAACCCTATGTCCTCGTTTTATTAACTCCTTAGATATTTCGAGCACATGTTTTTCGACTCCACCAATGCCTGGATAAAATCTTCTTGTCAAAAATAAAATCTTCATAAATACAGTGGGCTTATCAGGATTCGGACCTGAGACCTTCCCGATGTGAACGGGACGCTCTAACCAACTGAGCTATAAGCCCTTGAATGGTGCAGTGTCTTAAGATTCTACCAAACCTAATTGGGATTGACAAATTTCTCACGATGCTCGACAATATTAGTCTATGTCTATTTTAAGAAAGATTTATACAATATTTATCGACCTTGCAGAAACCCTGGTTATTGCAGGAGCAATATTTGTAGTAATTTACGCTTTTCTATTTCGCCCGTTTCAGGTCAATGGTCAATCTATGTATCCAAATTACGAGAATAGCGAGTACGTTTTAACTAATCTAATTACCTTAAGATTTAAACCTGTTGGAAGAGGGGACGTGGTTGTTTTTGAATCACCCACAAACAAGGAGAAGGATTTCATTAAAAGAGTTATCGGAGTGCCGGGGGATGAAGTGATGATTAAAGCAGGATTTGTATTCGTGAATGCCATAAGGCTTGATGAATCAGAGTATCTAGCCCTAGATGTAAGAACTTATGCTGGGGCATTTATAAAAGAGGGCGAACTCAAGATAGTTCCTTCTAATAATTTCTTTGTTCTAGGAGACAATAGAAATTTTAGTTCGGATTCAAGATAATGGGGTTTCGTACCCTCCTCTACAATAATAGGGAAATCCTTTTTGGTTTATTGGCCGGTTACTAAATCCAGGCTTGTAAAGCACGCTAAATATAATATAGATTAAGTAGTGGCGAGTTTGTCGTGGATTTCGACGAGAACCGGAGTTGTTTCACTGGGGCTACCGGTAACCTCAATAAGCACTCTTCCCTTTTTACTCGTTTGATCAAAGAGGACTTTTGAATAACCTCTTTTTTCCATAAGAGACTTAGCCTTTTCATCAAGCTCTGGTATGTAAAGCTTGTCTCCAACTCTTCGGGGCTCCTTTTGCTGGACTTCGCTCTTTAACTGTCTTGCTACCTCCTCAGCTCCTCGAACAGAAATACCATCAACTAGAATTTTCTTGAAAGCCGCGATCATGAGCTTTGAATCACCAATTGATATGAGCGGTCTTACGTGGCCTTCTGTAATTACTCCAGCCGCCAATGCATCTTTTATCGCATCTGGTAGTGTTAATAATCTAATTGTATTTGAGATATATGGAAGACTCTTTCCGACTCTTTTGGCAACTTCTGTAACAGAAAGGTTGAAATCATCTATCAATCTCCTATAGGCCTGCGCACGTTCTACTGGATTTAAATCTTCTCTTTGAACGTTTTCAACAATTGACATCTCAAGCATCCCCTGTGGAGTTGTATCGCGAACTATTACAGGCACTTTTCCTAACCCTAAAATTCTCGCAGCCCTCCAACGTCGCTCGCCAGCTATAATCTGATACCCAGCCGGAGTTCTCGCTATAACTAAAGGCTCAAGAATCCCTTGTTCGCGAATAGAATTAACAAGATCAGTTAATGATTCTGGAGAGATTAGGCCACGAGGCTGAAGCGGATTTGGCTGGAGCAGGATCGTTTCAAGTTCTGCTATTTTTTCGCTTGTATTATCGTCCATCGTCTACAATTATTGAACTACCTCAACAATTTTTTTGCCCCGCAAAGTTCTGTAACCTACAGAACCTACCATACTCGCAAAAATGGTAAAATCACGACCCATGGAGGTCCCCTTTCCTGGATAAACTTTTGTTCCGCGTTGCCTAACAATGATGTTACCCGCAGTGACTTTTTGATTACCAAAAACCTTAATCCCAAGCCTCTTTGAGATTGAATCGCGATTACCTTTTACTGCTCCCTGTGATTTTGTGTGTGCCATATGGTAGAAATATCAAATCTTAAATATCAAAAATAAAATATTTGTACTCTTTGTGAAAACTAAGGCGATTATAACAACCATTTTCACACTGGTCAAGAGGTACAAAATAGATCAATTCGCCTTGACGATATCTTGAATTCGAATTCGGGATAGGCTTTGTCTGTGGCCACGGACCCTTCGATATTTTGATTTTGCCTTAAATCTTGCAACCCTGATCTTCTTTCCCTTTAAACTTTCAAGAACTTTAGCACGAACGGCAAAATTTACAAGATAGGGTTTACCTATCTTTACATCTGAATCACTCACAAAAAGCAAAACTTTATCAAAGGATATAGACCCGTTTTTTACTTCTGGAAGGTTTTCCACTTCTAGAACTTGACCTTTCCCAACCTTATATTGTTTTCCTCCTGTCTCAAAAACTACATATTCCATAACAAAGATAAATATTTTACCAGAAAATCTCTTACTTGTCACCTGATTTCTAGAGATCTGGATTTTGAGAAGTCGAATTTGATCGAAGAAATGATACCCAGTATTATGAAGTTGGTCAAAAGAGAACTACCGCCATAAGAAGCAAACGGCAATGTTACTCCTACAATTGGCACTATACCTATATTCATACCGATATTTAAAAAAATATGTACTAAAAGCAAAAAATACAGACCTATAAGAACCAAGTTGGAAAATTCATCGTTCACAAATCCCGTTAGTTTATAAACTCGTTGTAACAGATAAAAATATAAACCTATTAGAAGTAATCCTCCTAAAAATCCAAGGTTTTCAGATATTGTTGCGAAAATAAAATCCGTATGTTTCTCAGGCAAAAATTTAAGAATAGACTGAGTTGCCTCTCCAAATCCCTTCCCTATAAATCCCCCGCTCCCAATTGAAATTAAAGATTGTATAATATTGTAGGATGATGAGAGAGGGTCGGAGGTAGGATTTACAAAAGTTAATATCCTCTGCTTTTGATATGGGGCCAGAAAATTGAAAAATAAAGGCAAAAGCACAAGAACCATACCCCCAACACCAACAAAATATCTTATTGGAAATCCATAATGTAAAAGCATGAAGAAAGAAATAAAAATATAGATCATTGCGTTCCCAAAATCCGGCTGTCTTAATATTAAAAAAAATATAGGCAAAATCAGAAAAATAGCTTTTAAGAATTTTTCGAAACTTCTTGAATCATTTGATGTTAGATAGGAGGCCATGAAAATCACAAAGAAAGGCTTTATAATCTCCGAGAATTGAATTCGAATCCCAAAAATGTCGATCCAACGAATCGCGCCCCTTGCCTCTATACCTATCAAAAAAAGTAGAAGCAAACAAGAAATCATTAGAAAGTACACATATTTCGAGTAAAAACCGAAGATCTTATAATCTATATTTAAAAAAACAAAATATATTCCAATTGATATCAATAGAAAAATTAACTGCTGACGAAAAATAGTAAAGTCAATTGAATAAAAGGTCGCAAGCGAAATGATTACAATTAGAATTGCAGGAAAGAGAATTGGAAATTCGAGCCTATTAATGGCAAATTTATGCATTTTTTCTAAGGACACGAAACTCGTTTGACTTCGAAAGCTTATCTACAAGCGTCTTCCGCTTAATTTCCTCCTCGAATCTCCCAGGCCAGTCCGAAAGTTCAACATCCACCTTTTCATCAAGCGCGGTCCCCAGATTTTTTCTTTCTGCTTGTATCTTTCTAATTATCTCCCTCGCTTCTCCTGCAACTTGATCTTGATTCTTTGGGTTGATATCTCCTTTAACCGTATAAATATTCGCTTTCTTGTCGAACTTTAAATTTTGAACATTCATTTCATCTTTGACAACATTCAAAATTTCCTCTGACAACTGGTTTGGTGCTGAATATGACATTACTTTCAATGGAATCCTAATAGGCACATTATTGGTTTTTCGTATCATATGAACTTGTGAAACCAGTTCTCGCCCTGTTTTCATCTCGTTTTCAAGATCCTCATCTATCAAGGAATTGTCACAATCGGGCCAATCAGCAAGATGGACTGAATCCTCGCCTGTCAGGTTTCTGAAAATTTCCTCAGAAATAAACGGAGCAATAGGAGCAAATAGTTTAGCAAGGGTGGCCAAAACTACAAATACAGTTTCGTAAAAAAGCTTTTTGTCCGTATCGTCTTCAGCCGAAGGCCCGACTCTGTCTCGGGATCTTCGAATATACCATGTTGATAGATTATTTACGAAATCCTGAATTTTTGTTATTGGGGAAACTGTATCGTAAGAATCTAAAGCTTCTGTAACCTCTATAATTAACCGATTGGCTAAAGATAAAATCCACCTGTCCAGAACATTTTGACTTTTGAGTTTTGACTTTTGAGTTTTGAAAACCCATTTGTCGACATTTGCGTAACTTACGAAAAAGTTGTAAACGTTCCATAATGTTAGTAATATGCCACGGACTTGCATTTTATATTGGTCTTCAGAAATTAGGATATCTTCACCTTTCATAACCGGCGAACCCATAAGGTAAAGGCGGAGAGCATCTCCTCCGTAAGTCTCAAGCATCATGCGAGGATCTGGATAGTTTCCGTAATTCTTGCTCATCTTTCTACCGTCATTACCCAAAATTACTCCCTCGACTACAACATTTTTAAAGGCAGGAGATTGATATAAAGCGGATCCTATTACATGCAGAATATAAAACCAGGCTCTTATTTGACCTGTGTACTCGGCAATAAAATCAGGTGGGAAAAAATT
>CAYJQQ010000089.1:0-4512 GCA_964372285.1 uncultured Gammaproteobacteria bacterium
AGAATCCCAACTCCGCAAAGTTCTTCAACACCTGCCAGAACGCCGACTCCAACCCCAACTCCAACTGTCAGACCCTCCAGAACGCCAACTCCTTCTCCAGCCTGCGGTGAACCAGCAACTTTTTCTAATTTGGCTCCGGATGATGGAAGCATTTTTGCTCCGGGGACGAGTCGAGTTCAGATCGCAGGCAGTGTAAATTACAACAGTTGTCCAAATAACATAAGTAATCAATATAAAGTAATGGTCAAAGATATCACCAATCGCGATACTACTTTTTCAGAGAAATGCAGCGCCTATGATTATTATTATGGTTACCAGGATATCCAAAACTGCAACTTACTAACACTTGACGGACATGAATACGAGTGGAAAATCTGGGCCAGTAACCGTATTACTACTTCCGAGTCGCCTGTCAGACGCTTCATTGTCAGTCTGCCGGTTTTCAGTCAGGAACAGCTAAATCTTATACCGGGAAAAATAGGCTGGAAATTTCAGTATGGCGGAGCCTCCGGGACTGTTTATCTTGATCTGTCCAAAAACCAGAACTTTAGCGGTGACGCAACCCAAACAAAACTTAATCTTTTGGCAAGAAATGTCGCCAGCGGTGATTATGTAAATGAGGCGTATGGCGGCGTTCCTGAAGGCTGGTGGAGCGAGTATAAATGTGATACTTTATACTACTGGAGATTTAGAAACCATCTCGGTCAGGTAACACCACCTTTTCTGCCCATACCAGTTGATTGTTCGCTAAGATGCAATCCCGGCAATCTCAACATGTCAATCATTCCCAACGCTGCCAATCCATCAGGACAGATGACATTTGGCCTCGGGCAAAGCAGCGAGGGTTCTTTATGGCTTGAAAATGTCTGGCAGAACTCGGCAGGAATATCCGGAGTCGCTTCCTCCTGCAATCCAGTATTTTGGCCGTCTCAAACTTGTACGGCTACAAACCTAGCAGGTTCATACAACTGGACTCATAGATGGCGAGTCTGTATAGCTAACTCAAATATTTCTGACATTTCCAACTGTTCATTTAAATGTGAAAAAAGCGCTAGTTTTACTGTTGGCAATCCTGCAGTTCCTACCCCGACTCCTGCCGGCTGTGCTAATAATCCTTCTATTTCCTTACTTTCACCTGAAAATAATGCGGTTTTACCAAATAGACTCGACTGGACTATTCTTCAGGCCTCAACTGCCTTTAATACCTGCAACAACACCAGACACAGAGAAATCTGGTACAGAAATGCCACTATCAACGAGAATTTCAAGCAACTTTGTTACTATGATCATGATACCGATAACGCCAATTATCATTGCAATCTTGGTAATCTAGTAAGCGGTAACCGCTACGAGTGGTATGTAGCTGCTTCAAACGAATCAAGACGGACAACAAGCGCCCCTAACTCCTTTACCCAAGGGACTAACCCTCCCCAGCAGACAGTTGACGATACTTCAGCAGGCCTTACTTTTGACGGTTGGACAAGAGTGGGAAACACTAACTATTCAGGCGGGACATTTATGCTCTCAAGCGTCAAAGACCAGAAGATTATCTTTAATTCTCCAGCCACCAATCAGATTACCTTGTTTACTTTAAAAAATAGATACCAGGGAATGGCAGATATCTATCTTGATGGAGTCAGGTATGAAACTCTTGATCTTTATGCTGCAACTGGAGTTAAATATAGTAAGACATATAATTTTGCTACCTCTTCAATCCATACTCTTGAAGTCAGAGTTTTAGGCGCTAAAAATCAGGCGGCGATAGGAACTCAAGTAAGAATTGACAAGTTTGAAGCCAATGGTCAAACATTTGAAGATACCAGCCCTCAAGTCCAATATAACTCCTGGAAAGTATTTGTTACTGCCAATGCCCAAGGCGGAAGTTATCGCTATAGCGGAACTAAAGGTGCAACCATTACTTACAACTATCCAGGCACAGGTAGAACAGTTTATCTGGTAACCGGAGTTGGGCCAATATATGGCAGAGCGAATCTTTATCTTCAAGGCACACTAAGTTTCTACGATGCTGTCAATAAATTAAAAGTCCCAGTCTCTTTAGGTATGGTTAAACTCAATGAGACCAAAGAGATAAAATTTGAGGTACTGGGAGAAAAAGATGCCGCCTCAACCGGCTACAGATTTGTCTTTGACGGCTTTGGGAATTAACTTTTTTTAACTATCCTTTCAATCGCCACTTCAAAAGCAGACTGTTTTAAATCCAATTTAGTCGAAATCGTTGAGAGTCGTTGAAACTCGTTGAAAATAGCTTTTGTTTTTTTATTACTTCTAACTATTCCTAACGAATTATAACTATTTTTAACTGCTCTATCCCAAACTGCTTCAAACGCTTTTTCCATCATATCTTTAAGTTCTTTATTTACTTTTTCTTCAGTCCATCTTTCATCATGCATATTCTGATACCACTCCAGATAGGAAACTACAACTCCTCCACAGTTTGCCAATACGTCAGGAACAATTATCACTCCTCTTTTTGTCAGGTATTCATAAGCCTCATCAGTTATAGGACCGTTAGCCATTTCAATAATGATCTTGGCTTTAATTCGCCTCATGTTGTCTCTGTTGATCACACTCTCTAAAGCAGCTGGAACGAGAATATCAACCGGAAGCTCAAGAATTTCTTCATTGGACATTGTTTTTCCATACCGCAAATCGCAGACAGAGCCAACACAATAACAGCCTGCAATCGTTCCTTTTTCTTCCTTACACTTCATTGTCGTTTCAGGATCCAGACCTTCTTTAACAAAAACCGCACCTTTTGAGTCCGACGCCGCAACCACTTTAAATCCTTCCGCTACTCCTGTTTTAATAAAGTAATAGCCTACATTTCCATAACCCTGTACCGCAACAGTCAAAGCAGGGTTTAGGGAATAGGGTTTAGGGTTTAGATCTTTATTTTTTTCACTAATCCCTAGACCCTGAACCCTAATCCCTAATTTCCCAATCAATGCTTTCAAAACTATCACCCCTCCTCTTCCCGTCGCCTCCGTCCTTCCTAACGTTCCTCCTTTATCTACCGGTTTCCCTGTAAACGTTGCTCTTAAATAGTTGGATTTCGTTGTAAATAGTTTTAAATTGCTGTAATTAGTTCTTAATATTCTGTTTTTAGCTATTTTTACATACTCATCTGTCATCCACTCCATTATTTTAGAATTGGTATTTACATCAGGTGCGGGTATATCAAACTCTGGCCCAATGACCGTAGCAATAGCTCTGGCATAGGCTCGGGAAAGACGTTCTAGTTCAGCTTGGGAAAGTTTTTTTGGGTCAACCATCACTCCGCCCTTTCCTCCTCCGTAAGGCAATCCTGCAACGGCACACTTTATCGTCATCAAAGTTGCAAGTCCTTGGACTTCTTCACGAGAAACGTTTTTATGAAAGCGGATTCCTCCTTTATAAGGGCCAAGTAGGCTGTTATGTTGGATGCGAAAACCTTTAAATATTTTTTCCTTCCCTTCATCCATCCTGACTGTAAAATAGACTTCATGAATAGCTTCAGGCTCTATCAATCTTTCTATCAATTCTTCTTCCAACTTCAAACTTCTGGCTGTTTTTAGGATAATATCCTGGGCTGTTTGGAGAAATTTATCGGCTGTATTTTGCATATAATTAACTCAACTTTCTTGAGTTTGAAGCCATCTTTCCGCATCGAGCGCTGCTTCAATTCCCATCCCGACTGCAGTACCCGCCTGTCTATAAATGTAATCAACGCAGTCCCCGGCTGCAAAAACTCCAGCGACTGAGGTCGCTGACTTAAAAGCAAAGTTATATTTATCTGCATTAAAAATATTTGATTTTTGGTTTGTATTTTTGCTATTTGCTATTTGATATTTGATATTATCTAGCCCGACTCTTGCGCTAGTATAGATGTATCCTTTTTCATCCAGTTCAATTTGACCAGCAAACATATCAGTATCAGGCTTATGACCGATGGCTAAAAATAATCCATCGACTCTTAGAACATCATTGTCCAATTGTTTCATTGTTCCATTGCTATCTCTTTTTTCTTCTCCAGCAATTGAACCATGAAGCAATGAAGCAATTTTTTTAATTCGGATTCCTTCCACCTTATCTTTTCCTAACACGTCTACAACAACCGTATTCCAGATGATCTCAACTTTAGGATTCTTAAACACCCTATCTTGCATGATTTTCGAGGCTCTAAATTGGTCGCGGCGGTGGATCAGATAGACTTTGCTGGCAAATTTGGTCAAAGTAAGGGTTTCTTCCATTGCAGTATCTCCTCCGCCAACAACTGCAACTACTTTATCTTTAAAGAAAAATCCGTCACAGGTTGCGCAAGCCGAGACGCCTCTGCCGCGAAGCTTCTGTTCATTCTCTAGGCCCAACCATATTGCTTTTGCCCCAGTTGCTATGATGACTGCCTTAGCCTGATAACTTTTTTCAGCAGTGTCTAAAGTAAAGGATGATCGGCTAAAATCCGCTTTTGTTATATTCTGATCTATTATTCTGACAGCGAATTTCTTAACATGA
>CAYJQQ010000089.1:4522-4781 GCA_964372285.1 uncultured Gammaproteobacteria bacterium
TTAACATGAGTTCGATATTTTTCGATAAGTTCTGGTCCTAGGATTGATTCAAACCCGAGATAATTTTCTACATCGGAAGTCAACATTAATTGTCCGCCAGGTGGCGAACCTGCTAATAGTAAAGGAGATAGATTAGCTCGCGCCGTATATAAAGCGGCGGCAAGTCCTGCAGGCCCGCCGCCAATAATTATCACATTTTCAACCATAATTAAATGAAGGTGGGACATAATTACTATAGTTACTGTTCGAGCGAACGTAA
>CAYJQQ010000090.1:0-4762 GCA_964372285.1 uncultured Gammaproteobacteria bacterium
TCTGACCTAACGCTTATGAAACGTGTGCTCTACCCCTGAGCTATCCAGCCTATCGTACTTCGGCAGGCGGGTGAAACGACTGCTCTACCGGTGAGCTACGCTAGCCTTACTTTTATTATACAATAAAAACTGTGAAAATTTCATTTTCTTATCCGCAAGTAAAGGCAAGGAAGTTTGCGAGTCTGATTGAAAAAAAAGTAAAAGAGGTTCTTAAAAAAGGCGTCTTTTTAAATGGAGAACAAAATCAAAGACTCGTTAAAAATCTAAATGATTACCTAGGCGGAGGATATACTGTTCTTACTGGTTCGGGTCATGATTCGTTATTGCTTGCACTGCAAAGTCTGGGGTTGAACCCGAATGACGAAATTATTTTTCCTGTCAATGTATATCCAATCGCATTCCCAATAGCCCAATCCGGGGGAAAGATGATTCCTGTTGATGTAGATGAATATGGGCTCATAGATATAAATGAATTAGAAAAGAGGATTACGAAAAAGACAAAAGTAATAATGGTCGTTCACTTGTACGGTTTGACTGTGCAAATAGATAAGATAAAAAAAATCGTACTAAATAAGAAAATCACTCTAATAGAAGATTGCGCGCAGGCTTTTGGATCAACACTTTATAAAAAGCCGGTTGGCGTATTTGGCGATATTTCCTGTTTTTCCTTCTACCCTACAAAAAATTTAGGAACGATGGGCGACGGAGGCGCGCTGTGGACTCCACATAAAAGTCTTTACCACTATTTTAGAAAAGCAGTATCCTACGGAGAAAAGAAAAAATACGCAAGTGAATTTATAGCAGGTCATAGCCGACTCCCGGAAATTCAAGCCGGCATTCTCAACATCTATCTGCAAAATATCCATAAAGAACTAGCGCAAAGAAAAGAAACATTTAGAATCTATCAGAGGTTTTTTAAAGCTTATAATCTTTTCTCATTTATAAGGATTGTTTATAACAATAAAGATTCAGATCCTGCTTTACATTTATTAGTGATCGAAGCCAAAAATAGGGACAAATTAAGAGAGTATCTTTCCAATAAGGGTATTGAAACTCATATACATTATCCCTATCCGGTTCACCTTGTCCAAGCATTTTCCTTTTTGGGATATAAAAGAGGAAGTTTTCCGATGGCAGAAAGACTTTCCAAAAATATGCTAACTCTGCCATTTCACCCGTATCTTAGCAAAAAACAAATAGAATATTTTGTAGAATCAATAAGGAATTTCTACCATGCTTAAAAAAATTCTCGTTGCTTTCATTTTGTGGAAATTACTTATCTATTTTTTTGCCGTAATAGCTTTATATGTTGTACCTCTTGGGAGTATTCTTTTCTTTCCGCATGAGCGGTTTAGACTTAACTTTCCTTACCTTATATGGGTGTGGGGAAACTTTGACGGACAGCATTATATGGAGATTGCTGAAAGAGGTTATCAGACGTTTGAACAAGCATTTTTTCCACTCTTGCCTATTTTAATGAGCCTGCTTAACAAGTTGTTAGGAATTCCCTATATCATTGGAGGCCAGGCCATTTCAAATGCCGCCCTCATCCTTTCATTAATTGTTCTACTCAAGCTCTTAAGACTAGAAAATATAAAAATTTCGAAATCACTGTTTATTTTAGTTATATTATCCTTTCCTACGTCTTTTTTTTACCAGAGCGTTTATAACGACTCTCTGTTTTTATTTCTTGCAGCGCTCACTATTTATTATGCAAGAAAGGAGAAATGGTTTTTTGCAAGTCTTTCCGGTTCAGCTGCAACGCTGGCTCGGCTCAACGGTCTGGCATTATTCCTATATATTTTAGTTGAATATGTTCTTTCTGGGCACTGGAGTCCAAAATTTAAGCTAAAAGTCTTTCTTCGCGAGATTGTGAAAGCGAAAATTATTGCTGCAGTTCTTATACCGATAACTTTTCTTGGCTATCTCGCTTATGTACATTTACGTTTCGGTAATTGGCAGCTTCTTTTTAGCAATCTTTCAGTTTGGAAACAAGAAAAAATAATCTTTCCTCTTCAGGTTTTTTTTAGATATGCAAAAATTCTTATTCTGCATGATACTTTTTCCGTTACCTATTGGGTGGCTTTTATAGAGCTTTTATTTGTTCTTTTTTATAGCTGCCTTCTTTTTTGGAGTTATAAAAAAATCAGGTTTTCTTATTGGATTTTTTTCCTGATATCTCTTGTGATTCCTTCCTTAACTGGGTCTTTTGCCGGAATGCCAAGATATGGACTGCATCTGTATCCTCTCTTTCTCTCGCTCGCACTTTTTCTTGAGAGACAAACGATTTTGCTAAAAATTATTTATTTTTCCATTGTTCTTATTTTATTTTTTATATCCGTTAGTCTATTTACTCAAGGATATTTTATTTCTTAAGAATCCTGTGGATAAATTATCAAGTCTAACCATTTTTTTTCCTTTTTTTAACGATGCAGGAACGGTTGCAAAAGCAATAAGAAATGCGTACAAATATGGAAGAAAAGTGACACAGGATCTCGAGGTCATTGCAGTTCATGGGGGATTATCGTCTGATAAAACATATGAAAAAATATTAGACCAAAAAAAAGAGCACCCTGACCTTATAATAGTTGAGAAGCGAGACAATAAAGAAGGATATGCGGTTATTAAGTACGGATTTAAGAAAGCGAGAAAAGACTGGGTGTTTTATACAGATGGAGATTTACAATATCACCTCGATGATATGGAAAAATTGGTACAAAAGCAAAAAGAAACAAACGCTGATGTTGTAAATGGGTTTAGGGAAACTCGTGCAGATTCAAAACTCCGCGTCTTTTTTGGTAATTTATATAAATATTTTAGTAGCTACGCGTTTAATCTTCCTATATCTGATCTTACCTGCGACTTTAGGCTGATAAGAAAAAGATATTTAAATCGATTTACGCTTACAGCGAAAGATTCCTCGATCCTTTTAGAGTTAATTAAAAAGTTAGAAAATAGTGGAGCACAATTTGCAGAAGTACGAGTATCGCATTATCCGCGAACTTATGGTGTTTCAGCATACAGCCTGTTCTCACTTTTCAGGGAGCGGTTGTTTGGGGATATGAAAGTTTGGTTGCGGCTTTTGGCAGATCGCAATAAGAGCGATTCCAAAAGGAAGGTTTATCCAAGGTAAAAGACGCGCTTCTAAAGATAAAATAAAAGTCATTAAAGAGTTAAGAGGTCTGGGGATGGTCTTAATTGCCGAAGTGGAGGTTTGGCTGGGTTTCAGTTTTTCAATCAAACTCTGGATCATAGCCATGGGAAGAAGTATCATATTAATGTAGGAAATTTTTTTTATGATAAAGCCTGCGTTCAATAACTTATTTTGAAACTCACTTTTGTCGTATCTCTTTTTTAGAAATACGTGCTGATCGTGCGATAAATGCAGCCAACTGTTAGCCGAAGCGCGAATGATGAGGAGGCCTGTGGTTTTTAAAACACGATTGAGTTCTTTTAATGCTCTTAGATCATTTTTTACCCATCTATGGTTTATCACGTCAATACAGGTAACAATATCAAAGGTATTTGTTGGAAACGGAAGTTTTGTAATGGAGGCTTTTTGGACTTTGATATTGCAAAGTCTTGCGAATTTGACAGCTTCGTCACTTATATCTGTTCCTAAAACTTCTCCGTATTTGGCTAATTTTTTTGCTAAAAGCCCTGTACCGCATCCGGCATCGAGGATACGCACTTTTTTTCCACCTGTCTTAAATTTTTCAATTAAAGATATAATAATTCTGCGGTTAGCTACGTAGAAAAAATGACTGTCTTCGTTATTGAATATATTTTTGTACTCTGCGATCTTCATATTGAGTATAATATTAACAGCAATAATTAAAAAATATGAAAATTATCGAAGTAAAACCGCTTGTCTTTCCTGAAGTAAGGATAATTCGCTATGCTCGTTTTTCTGATGAAAGGGGATTTTTTTCCGAAGTATACAAAAGAAGCGATTTTCAGAATAGCGAGCAGCTTAAATTTTTTAAAAATAAAGAATTGACACAGATTAATATCAGCTATTCCAAAAAGCAAGTTGTACGCGGACTGCATTTTCAATGCAATCCACAAATGGATAAACTTGTAAGAACTATTCAAGGAAGCATGATTGACCTCTTCATGGATATAAGACGCGGTTCGCCGAACTTTGGAAAAATAGCAGCGCAGGAAATGTCCTCTCATGCCGGAGATACAAAAAATGCCTGGATTTGGGTACCGGTTGGATTCGCACATGGGGTAGTCTTTTTGGAGGATACGTTTATTGAGTATTTTTGTACTGCGGAATATAACCCTCGAGGTGAGGTAACAATTTCACCAGTTGCCAAAGACATTGATTGGTCTTCATGCGATAAAAACCTTAAAGCAATAGTTGGTAAGATTATCGAAGATGGGCCAATCATTTCAGCTAAGGATAAAAATGGTCTTTCTGTTTCAGACTGGAAAAATCATCCCGACTCTCAAAATCTTTTATTTAAACCTTGAGATATTCAGATATAACACCGCATAAATTATATTAGAAATATCCGATTGTTGTTTTAAACAACACTCAAGCAGTATTAGTTGAGGATGGAAAGTGGAAGATTGTTGGGAAAGGAGAAAAGTAACTTTCAACTTTGACAAAACCCCGTGATCACGTAAAAATGTCAATGAGAACTTTCGTGTTTTTTTCCATATTTTTCTCTTTTTATGGTAGTTTTAATTTTGTAAAAGCTTCAATTCCCATTTTTAAATATCTCCAATTACCTGGATTAATAAATTTACTATA
>CAYJQQ010000091.1:0-4700 GCA_964372285.1 uncultured Gammaproteobacteria bacterium
TCTATACGGTAACTCGTAATGCTGGAGGAGAAAAATGAGGAATTGGATTGAGTTCTGTTTCGCGTATATTTTCCATAATTAATTTGTAATTCTATCTAACAGAAATAGAGGAGAATTGTATTGTAATTGTATATTTATTGTTTTTTTACTTGCTAGATCATTATAGTTTAGCTGTAAGCTTATGATTATATTGTTAACAACTAATTTTTACTAAAATTATATCAGTTTTTGGCTCGAATCCTTCGACTAAGCTAAGGATAGTAACCGGAAAAGATTTTATAAGCGAAAGCCCTGTACCATACGGTAACAGGGTAAACGCGAGGGGCAGAGAGCCGGGGAAACAAAATATTATAAACTATAGGTATATTTTATATACACTATTTTTTAAAGTTTTTGCCAGCAAAAGTTTAATTTTTAATTTTAGACAGAGATTTTATTATATTGGCACAACTGAATCACCTGAAAGCTTGTACGAATAACCCAATCCTAAATTATCTTAAATTTTCATTCAGAAAAAATTGGATTTTATAGCAAATTGTCAATTTAAACTAATATTTAGCAAACAATAATATCAGGTGCTAACCGCAGTGTAATTCAGATTTAGAGTATCAAATCAGTCTAAATTAAATTATTTTTTCGGTTTATACTAATATTTCGCTCTTATGTCCTTAAATTCGAGTATCAAAGCAATAAGTTTGTTATTTGGCTCTAAAGTATCTTTTTCCTCTGTTATAAAAAACTAATTTGTCTTAATTTAAGCGGTTAAAAAACTAGAAATAAGATGCCACTCAAGCAAAATTTCTAAATCTTATTATTTGGCTTTAACAGGCTGCCGACCTTAATTTTCAAATCCTCTATTACTATAAGCCTACAGAAGTGTTCTTCATTTTTCTAATTTCTATTTGTTCGTTAATAAAGCAACTGTAAATAATCATTTGAAGTTTCTTATTCGGGAATATTCTTTAAAGAAAAATTTTTAAAGTTGGAATAATCATTTCATATGAAACTTGATTAGTTATACTCACTCGTAATACTTTACTACAATACTACGTAGTACTGTAGTATTTTATTTTTTCAGGACTTACGCACTTTATAATCATGTTGGATATCTTAACGTCGCTTTGGCTCTCTCGTGTTTATCACGAGGACGTCCAGAATCGTTTTTAATAAACAAAATTAAGCAGGATATGCTATAACAACTCAAAGTAGAAATCTAATTATCAAAGAGATCTGTTTAAATATAAAAAAACTTGCAGGAAGCTTGTTCGTAAAGTTTTTGATTTTACTAATTATACTTCGAGCGAATACCGCCAAAGGCGTGAGAAGTCGAGAAATGTCAACAGAATTTTGCTAAAGTTGTTCAACTTTATTTGATTAAATTACTTGATCGTTACTATTATTTTAACAATCCTTTAATATCCCTTAAATTCCTTTCACTTACCTTACATTCCTGTTATACTTTAACACATGAAAATTTATAACACATTATCAAGAAAAATTGAAGAATTTAAACCCTTAATTCCTCCGGTGGTAACAATGTATACCTGTGGGCCAACAGTGTACGATTATGTTTCGATTGGCAATTTTCGAACCTATGTCATGGCCGATCTTCTTGTCAGAATACTTAATTTTAACGGCTATAAGGTCACCTACATCATGAACATTACTGACGTTGGGCATTTGACCGGAGATAACCTTGGCGATGCGGATATTGGTGAAGACCGTATGGAAAAGGCAGCGAGAAGAGAAAATAAGACCGTCTGGACTATAGCCAGATTCTATGAGAATAGATTCAAAAAAGACTTTCAGCAGTTAAATTTAACCCCCCCTCGTAGCTGGACTCGCGCAACCGATCACATAAAGGAGCAGATTGAACTTGTTAATATTCTTACTAAGAAAGGATATGCCTACAAGACATCTGACGGAATCTATTTTGATACCTCGAAATTTCCAGATTATGGCAAACTCTCTCCTTTAGATTTAAAAGGAATCAGAGAGGGAGCACGAGTTGAGAAGAATCCGCAAAAACGCAATCCGATAGATTTCGCTTTATGGAAATTTTCTCCACCAGGTGCACAAAGACAAATGGAATGGTATCTTGATGGTCCGTTAGCAAGTCAACTTGTCTCCGCGATGAATCGTCGTGATGTACCAAATAAGTATTGGTCTACAATCGGTTTTCCGGGTTGGCATATTGAATGTTCAGCTATGTCCATGAAATATCTTGGAGAAACTTTTGACATTCATGCCGGCGGAGAAGATCTTGCACCCATCCATCATACTAATGAAATTGCTCAAAGTGAAGCAGCAACAGGAAAAACGTTTGTCAGATATTGGGTGCACGGTGCGTTTATGATGGTTGACGGAAAAAGGATGGGTAGGTCGCTTGGGAACAACTACCGCCTCGAACAACTAATCGAAAAAGGTTTTGAGCCGATGTCTTTACGTTATTTGTATTTACTTACTCACTACAGACAAAAAATGAACTTTACTTGGAAATCTCTTACCAGCGCTCAAGATGCTTACAATAAACTGAAAGAATTTGTTCTCTCCCTCAAATCACCCAGCACGCCCACATCCCGCACATCCCTTTCTCCTGAAAAACTAAAAAAAATTGACGATTTTCGTAATCAGTTTAGTCAAGCAGTATCAAATGACCTTCAGATTCCTCAAGCCGTAGCCATCATGTGGGAGATGCTCAAATCCAATATCCCTTCAACTGATAAATTGGATCTATTATACGAATTTGACCAAGTATTCGGACTTAAGTTCAACGAGGTAGAAGAACAGAAAATCCCAGCAGAAATTCTCAATCTTGCCGAAAAAAGAGAAGAAGCCAGAAAAAAAGGCAATTTTAATTTATCCGATAAACTCCGAAAAAAAATAGATGATCAGGGATATATCGTTGAGGATTTAGAAAAAGGGTATAAGATAAAGAAATCCTAGTTATAATATTTGTCGTTTTGAGTTGTCCAGAATCGTTGTTTTGTCGTTGAAAAATTTACTCCGGTGAATGCGGTGTTTTATGAGTTGAAAATTTCGAACATGATAGAATATCATATCGATGAAAAAGGATTTAATAAAACAAGATATCCTTAACGAAGCAACCTCTGTTTTAGGAAAAAGAGTGCGAATAACTAGGGCAGTCTGGGACAAGCTCAAGAGTGAAAAACATCCAGAAAAAGAAGTCACTCTGGAAAATATCAAAAGAACAATATCGGAAAGTTTAGCCGTTTACCAAAGTAGATTATCAAAAAAAGTTTTTCTTTATTACAAAAAGTTCGATTATTTTAGTATAATCACGGTAGTAAGACACTTAAACGGTGATGGATTTCTCATTACAAGTTATATGTCTACTAAAGAAAAACTCAATTTAGGAAAACAAATATGGCCAGAGTAAAATTTTATTTTGATCCAGTAGCTAATACTCTCAATATCTGGTGGGGTAAAAAAGATGACGCTTATGAATCGATACCAGTCAAAAGCTCAAAAAGAGATGACGTAATAATAGTCGATAAAGAAGGACACCCTGTTAGTTTGGAGATTATTAATTTTTTACCTGAGGAGTTAGAACCTATTGGATACTTGACTAAAAAACAAATTACACAATATTTAAATACTGGCTCAGTAAATCTAGAAAAGCCAAAATTACTCTTGCAAAAATAAAAATCTTTGCTATACTATTTGTCATCCTGAACTAGCTTCAGGATCTTTTTGTCATTCTGGCTTGTCCAGAATCGTTGTTTTGTCATTCCTGCGAAAGCAGGAATCTATAAAATATAATCATGTCAACTAAGGTTTATTCAATTCTTTTCGTCCTCTTTCTCATTGCCGCCTAAGGCGGGGAGGATTAAGGATTGATAAATCTTTTTTCAATTTCCCGCCAATCTGGCGGGTTTTTTGATGGTTGTATCTTAAAAATGTGATAGGATGAAATAAAGCAAAAAGAGCTGACTACTCAAGAAGTTTTATTTGAAGTAGTCTCAGTTTTAGGAAAAAAAATCAGAACGACAAAATTTTACTGGGAAAATGTTATAATAAAAAAACATAAAGATGTTAAAAGACTGCGGGATGAAGTCAAAACATGTTTAAATGAAGCCGAGATAATCGAGGTAAGTAAATTAGATGTTACAGTTCATCTTTATTACAAAAGGATAAATAAAAAATATATTTGTGTTGTTGCTAAGCACTTAAACGAACATGGTTTTGTTATCACAACCCATATTGCTACTAAATTAAGAAAAGGAAAAATTATATGGCCAAAACAAAAAAACAAATAAAATTAAGATTCTTTATGGATCCTATCGGGAATACTTTAAATGTCTGGTGGGAGAATCCAAATTGCGAGGCTTATTCAGACTTTTCCGATTATTCCGACGATGTGATAATCTATAACAAAAATAATAAACCAATAGGATTAGAAAAAATTAATTTTTTTCCCGAAGAAATTAAAAATCAGTTAGTCTTAAAAGCAGTCCAATCTTATCTAAAATTATTAGCAATACCAAAAAAAGAAGTCGATTTACTGTTGCAAAAATAAAAATCTTTGCTATACTATTTGTCATCCTGAACTAGCTTCAGGATCTTTTTGTCATTCTGGCTTGTCCAGAATCGTTGTTTTGTCATTCCTGCGAAAGCAGGAATCTATAAAATATAATCATGTCAACTAAGGTTTATTCAATTCTTTTCGTCCTCTTTCT
>CAYJQQ010000092.1:0-4668 GCA_964372285.1 uncultured Gammaproteobacteria bacterium
AAATAATATCAGATATTTCAAAAATAGTTTTTGAGTACCATATTAAAGCTAATGTCAAAAGATAATAAACACATACTTTTTCTGATAAATAATTTGTCCTTGGGAGAGGCTGAAGGTGTTTTTAAATAATTTCTATTCTAACTATTTGAATTCCTGCAGAGAAATTTACAATAGCCAAGATAAATATATTACTGCTAAAATTCTGGAATGTGATAAGTTAAAATAATGAAGATCTGTTATTTCGGCACATACAATTCGGAATGGGGTAGGAGCAGGATCTACTTGAAGGGCCTTAGGGAATTAGACGTGGAAATAATAGAGTGCAAGGATGATTCCGGCGGAATTTCAAAGTACATAAATTTATTTAAAAAACATTGGAAAATCGGCGACAATTATGATTACTTGATTGTGGGCTATCCCGGCCACGCGGTAGTTTGGTTCGCCAAGCTCTTATCAGGAAAACCGGTGATTTTTGACGCTCTCTGCACTATGGAAGAGGGGGTACTTATTTCACGCGGGCAATACGGCAAGTTAGGGTTAAAAGCGCTATATATTAAATTTATTGATTGGCTTGCTGTAAAGCGCGCTGATATCGTACTGGTTGAAAGCAAGGCCCAGAGGAATTATCTTGAAAAGAAATTTGGTGCAAGCAGTAAATATAAAACTATATACACTGGCGCAGATGACGCAGTATTTTATTTAGATAAAGACATAAAGAAAAACGATAAATTTACCGTTTTGTTTAGAGGTAAATTCCTGCCTGAAGCCGGAATAAAATATATAGTCGAAGCGGCAAAAATTTTGGAAAATAAAGACGTAAGGTTTTTAATAATTGGCAATGGATTTTTAGAAAAAGAGATCAAATTGAAAATTGAAAATTTAAGATTGAAAAATTTGCATCTCATTTCACATTACATTTCTCTTGATGATTTGAGAAATGAAATGCTCCAGTGTCATGTTTCATTGGGACAATTTGGGGATCATAGGAGATTGGAGCGCACCATTCCGCATAAATGTTATGAGTCTTTGGCGCTGAATTTGCCGTATATTACCGCTAAAGCTGATGGAGTTCTGGAAATATTGGAAGACGGGAAGAACTGCCTTTTCGTGGAGCCCGCCAATCCGCAAGATTTGGCAAAAAAAATTTTAATGCTTAAAAATGATCCTGTCTTGGCCAAGAAATTATCGGAGAATGGGCTCAAAATGTATAAAGAGAGATTTACTCCTAAAATCCTCGCCGGACAAATATTGAATCTTCTGAAATAATCTCGCCTGTCTCTTTATTTAATTTTTGTTGCAAACTGCCGCGATACTCAAAACCCAGCTCTTTTAATTTTTCATAAATATTGTCAAAAAGCGGCTGGTCTTCATACAATTCCACAAATGAATTTTCAATCAAAACGACTTTCGCCAGTTTAAAAGTTTCTACTCCTCCAATTATTACTTTATCCTCAAATCCTTGTACATCTACTTTGATTAAGATTTCTCTTTCTAGATTTAAGTTCGGGATAATACCGTCTAACTGTTTTACCTCAATTTTTTCTTGAGTGTGTTCTTTTGTATGAGGGAACAGTTCCTTGTGGACATCTGACATCCACAGGATGGAAGAGCTGGGGGAATAAGCGCTCTTATTTATTGGCATCTCTCCATTTTTGTCTCCCAAGGCAAAGTTAAATGTTTTGAACTTTCCCGAGGAATCACCTCGGGAAGAAAGTTCTTCAAAGCACTCTCTTATTGGTTCAAATGAATAAATTTGGGCATTTGGCAGTATTGCTCTGATTTCGCTGGCAAACTGACCGGTATTGGCGCCGATATCTAAAACTGTTTTAATGTCTTTATCTTTAAGCCAGGCCAATTTATCCGGCTTAGGCTTGTATCTATGGAGGTCAAATCCGGTCTTTTGAATGATTTTTCTGAAAATATTTATCACCTTTGCATTATATCAAAAATTTGGGCCCCTATTTTTGGGGCCCTCTTGCGAGCTTGACGAATTCTTCAAAGCTTCGGATGTAGTCTGTCGGATCGTAGAGATCGGAAGTGAAGACGAAAAGTAAAGAGTTTGCGGCAAGAGAGAAAGGATGCCAAACCATCGGACCGATAAGAAGGCCCTGTCTCGGATTGTCGAGAGTTACCTCCTCTCTATATGTTCCATCGTCTAAACTGATTTTGACGCTTCCACTCAAACAAACGTGAACCTGGGTACTTTTTTGATGGGCATGCTTGCCGCGGACTGTTCCTGCCGGTGTGCCAAAGACCCAAAAAGCTCTTTTTATTGTGAATGGTATATGTCGTCCTACCTCACAAACACACAAAGATCCTCTACTGTCCTTCATTTCTGGAAAATCAATAAGTTCTGCTCCTCTTATTCGCATCAAACACCTCCCGGAAGAAGGTTAGCATATTACCAAATCTCCGCAACAGAGCTTTTTTAGTAACCCACTTCAAATAACTTAAATTACTAGAAAATCCAAACGCGAAGCCTGGATCAATTTTCCTAACGCGACGCAACTGTGCGGCTAGTGACTCGGAATAGGCTGAAAAAATTGGTTTAATTGAATCAAGATCCATATTCTCAATCCGGGCAATTACTTTACCGAAAATATAGTAAAGCCGAATATTATGGAAGTGATAGAAGATTAATTTGGTTTTTATATTAAAGTCTCGGATATTCCAAGATGCCACATTTGCCCCCCGGTTTTTCAGAATATGAATATTTTTAAATCTCTGTGGCCAGTCGTTTAGGTAAAGCTGATCGCCGAGCTTACCGTCTTCGTAGGTGTCATAACACCACTCTAAAACTCTACTTCTCCACCACTTCAGGCACCCTAGCGCATTCTCGTCATTCCGGAATAGGAGCATCCCCACATTGTAGATTCCACTCGTTTTTTCTCTCCACTTCTGGTCTTCAGAAAAATTATGAGGAATGATCATGATGGAACTATTTCCGAATTCCTCGTAAATCACTCCCAGACTGTCGAAGAAGAAAAGATCGGCATCAAGATAGGCAAGTACATATACCTTTGGATTATTGTTAAAGATGTAGAGAGGCAAGGAAGATGTACAGGTCCAGCAATACTCTGACTTTTTTCTGTTTGGTTTAACTTTTAACAACTCCTCATCCTCAAAATCTTCCAGTTTTATGAGCTCCGTTTTTGGAAGATTAAGTTTCAGTAATATTTCATAAGTCTCCCTATCCATACATAGAATCCAGAGTCTGAATTCAGGGACATATTTAATGAGTGAACTGTGTAAAGCCAGTCCCTTTAAGAGGTAGTTTTGGTCGAATAAGGTGCAAAAATATCTCATTTTCTTTTGAAGATAAAACCCCTTTCGTATGGAGCTAAAGAATCGAATTCGGCGACGAGACTGTATTGATCCTTAAATAAATTAAGAAAACGTTCCTTATTTAAAAACCAAGCTGGATATCTGGCGTCATAAATTCTTGGCGAGACTTTCTGGACAGTTAACCGGTCTTTGTTTTTAGAAAATGCTGTCCTATCAAAAACGATATACTCAAATCCATGATTTATTATCTCTCCTAAGACTTCATATGGTTTTTTAACATATTGGATTGAACTGGAGGCCAGAAACAAATTAGGCCTGCTCTCTTTCAAGCATTCACCAATGTTTTCGTAGAATCTTAAGTGTTCGTCTTCAAAATATTTTCTGCCGCATTCTGCAAAAGCTTTCTGCTCCACAATATTCCATCTCAAATCTAAATGCCTCAAAAAATCTCTATTTTGGAAGTAACTCGAGCCGAGAGAGCCGCCAAAATCTAGGACATTTAATCTATTTTTATTTTGAGAGGCGGCCCAAAGTAAAGCTGTAAGCACTGGCCAAGAATATTGTCTTTGATCGAACAACACGGAGTCTCTCTCATAGACCGCTTCGCCTCGTTTAACCTTCAACAGCGAATTTTTTACCTTTTCCAGAATGGCTGGATTGTCGTAGCCGCCTGAGTCTCGCAGTGCTTCCTGCCAAGAAGGATAATTGCCAAAAAAGCCATATTTCCTAGTTGGTCTCAATAAATCAAATAGAATTGGTGGAATAAATTTTTTTAGAACTTCTCTCATATAAATCTTCTTATGAAATTTTTAGCTCTGCTAAATATTCCTGGACGCAGTGATAGAAAATATTTTTTAATGATTTTTTTGGCCATTTTATTTTCTTCTATCGGTATATTGTCGATTATAATTTTGCGGTTTGAGACTGGCGTCTGGTAAATATTTTTATGCGCTCTGTGGGTGCCGCTGTCGTCCTGACCGATATTATTTACAAGAGAAGTGCCGGGGTAGAGGGTGAGCTTATCAGCCAGAAAAGCCGAGGCGTGCCATCTGATAGCCCAGGAATTGGTTTTACCCTCAATTTGCCTCCGGAGCATGTTGCTATAATGAAAACTACCGTCCAAATCAAACTCGCGAATCAAGTTTTTTCTTTCCAGTTCATCTAATAGTTTCTTTCCATCTGGTTCGAACAAATCCCAACCCCTCTTCCATGTAGCCCAGCCCCAACAATCGGCGCCGCGTAAAAAAAATGTTTCTGGCAACTCTTTTTTTACTGGGTAGACAAATCCATGAATACTAATTACCTTTTCTTCTCTTTCATATAAATCCAATGCCCCGTTCATGTAGGTTAAAAAATAAGGCGAAGTGACTAAATCATCTTCCA
>CAYJQQ010000093.1:0-4621 GCA_964372285.1 uncultured Gammaproteobacteria bacterium
TTTTGGTAAAGTCAAGGTATTTCTTCTTGTTGCCCCAAACGGCAAAGAAGATTATGTTGAAATGTGTCAGTCTACAACTGCCAGAAGTCAACGAACCCATATCTTTTGCTCCATTCTCTCCTTTCTGGCTTTAGAAAAGAAGCGATTGGAGGAGGGAATAACCTGGTACGAGAGTAAACGAAGAATCATTTCTGATTCCCTATTCTTGTATCTGAAACAACCATTAATCAAGCTGCCAACACCGGCAAGATAATTTTTTCTCATCTCCAAAACAATCTAAAAATCAAGGCAGTTTGTTTTTCTTATAGCTAAATGGGGCTAAAAACCACTATTTTAGTGCGTAAGTCCTGTCCTTGTCATTGCGTGCTTGGCACGGAATCTATATAGATTCCTGCTCCCCGCTTTCGCGAGGACAAGTTTCGCAGGAATGACAGTTGACTATCAGCAGGAATGACAGTTGACTATCAAGAGTTGTGAGTTCTTACAGTTACGAATCACTACAAATTTACGAATTCGTATATTCGTAAAAATATGTAAATTCGTAGAAAAATTACTTGCTGTTTTTTATACAAGCTTCAATAAATTCCAAAAAAATAGGATGCGGTTTTAGCGGCCTTGATTTATATTCCGGATGCCCTTGTGTTCCTAGATAAAACGGGTGAACATTTTTTGGCAACTCTATGATCTCAACCAGATTTTCAACTGTCGAACGAGCTGCAATAACTAAATCTTTATTTTCAAAATCTTTTTCAAAAGAACTATTAAATTCATACCTGTGGCGATGCCTTTCGCTGGTCAACCCCGTATTTTGATTAATAAATCCTTTATATTTTTGATACGCCTCCCAAGCCAAAGTCCCCCTTTTAACTATAGCATTCCAGCTGCCTAGCCGCATCGTGCCGCCATAAGCCCTGCGTTTCATAATCTGCTTTTGACTCGGCATGAGGTGTATCACTGGATACTTAGTTTTAGGATCATTTTCGCTTGTGTTTGCGTCTTTCCATCCCAACACATCTCGGGCAAAAGATACGATAGCCAGCTGCATTCCATAACATAGACCAAGGTAGGGTAATTTCTTGTCTCTTGCGTAACCAGCAGCCTCGATCATCCCTTCAGCGCCGCGCTCGCCCCAACCGATAGGAACAATCATTCCGTCAATATTCTTGGCATAATTTTCTATCCCGTTTTTTTCAACTTTTTCCGCGTCTATCCATTTTGTCTTCAGGTCGACGCTCAAATACCAGCTGGCATGATCTAAAGCATCAAATAAGGCTGCGTACGAATCCCTCAACTGATAGTCTCCTGTGCCGAAATATTTACCCGTGATTCCTATCGTCAGCCTATGCTTTTTCTTCCCAATCTTCTCGACCAATTTTTTCCATTTTGTTAGGTCAGCAGATGAAGGCTTAAGACCTAATTTTTTTAAAATTTTTGCTTCCAATTTTTGCTCGTGCAAAATTATGGGAACCTCACATATATTTTCCACATCGGGGTTGGAGATGATATCGTCACCATGCATATTGCAAAAGACAGCAAAGCGGTCTCTTCTTCTTATATCAAGGTACTTTTCGCTGCGGGCAACTATAAAATCGGGCTGTATCCCCATCGAGTTGAGAGTCCTGACCGAAAGTTGGGTAGGTTTGGTTTTGGGTTCTCCCAAATGCTGCGGAACCGGAACATAGCTGACGTGTACGTGCATCACATCACCGGGATTTTTGAGAGCCAAGATTCGAGAAGCTTCATAAAAAAATACATTCCAGTACTCCCCGGCTGTTCCTCCCAGTTCAATGATGATTATTTCCGCCTTTTGATTTTGAGCAACCTTTTGAATTCGGTTGATAATTTCTTCACAGATGTGTGTCGCCTCGACGTCCTCTCCGTTGTACTCAAAGCGCCTTTCTTTATCTATTATAGCCTGATATATTTGTCCCATGGTTACGAAGTTTTCTTTCGTCATATTGCGATTTAAGAATTTTTCGTAGCTGCCGATGTCCATGTCTGCTTCCGTACCGTCTTCGCATAAAAACGGATCGCCATGTTCAATTGGGTTGATCGTGCCGGCGTCTATGTTTAGATAACCCTCAAATTTAATGGGAGCAACTTTAAAACCGCACTCCTGAAGAAGTAGGGCTATAGATGAAGCAGTAACTCCTTTTCCGATTCCCGAAATAACGCCTCCTGAAATAAATACAAACTTCTTTCTCACGCCTTTTAACTTTAATGCAATAAATCCTTATTGTCAAACTGAAATCGAGATGGTAAAATGAATTCTAGGATTTTACTAATTTTGTTTTTATTCGTAGATTCATAAATATTCGTAATTTCGTAGGATCATATGGCCAACTCGTTTACCTTCAAAGATAAAAGTTTTACAATCGGAAGCACAATAAGCTTAACTTACAAATTTAAGGATGGTGAAAAAGAGAGAAAGCAAACCTTCAAGGGAATTCTTTTGCAAGTTAAAGGTAACAGTCCTCAAACCAAGATGATCACCGTCAGGAAAATTTCTCATTCAGGAATAGGAGTGGAAAGAATTATCCCGTTAGTTTCGCCTTTTTTAGAAAATATCTCGCTGGTTAAAAAAGCCCAGCCAAGAAAAGCCAAGCTCTATTTTATACGAGGATTGACAGAACATCAGGTTAAAGCCAAAATTAAATGAGCAGACACAACAAAGACATTGGTCAGCGAGGAGAAGTTGAGGCCATAATCTATCTACGTAAAAAAGGCTACCAAATTCTGCAGCAGAATTTTCAAACCCATTGGGGAGAGATCGACATCATCGCCAAAAAAGATAATACGATTTGTTTTTTTGAAGTTAAAACAAGGATTGGCGTAAGCTATGGCAGGCCTCATGACTCGATTAATGCCGGCAAGATAAATAGATTAAGCCGACCAATTCATTATTTTCTCTTGCAAAATAATCTAAAAAATTATAAGCTTTCGTTGGATGTTTTGTCTATTATATTAAAAAGCAACTTAAATGTTGAAAATATTCAACATTTTAAAAGTGTCTCATTAAAATAAGCTCTATCTCTATTATACTGCTATGTTTGAAATTATAAACAACATCATGCTTGATTTTCTTCAGAGATTTTTTAATTTTTTGCCAAGTTTTTTTACTGGTTTAATTATTTTGGTCGTCGGATTGGTATTATCGACCCTATTGAAGAAAGCTCTTTTGTCAATATTTAGCTTTGTCCGACTCGATGCGGTTCTAGAAAAAATGCGTCTAATGCGCCGAACCGAAGTTAAGATCTGGCAGGAGGTTCTGTCGGAGATTTTGAAGTGGACCATCGTTATACTGTTTCTCATCCCGACTTTAGAGGTATGGAACTTGTCGAGAGCTACCTTGGTGATTAACCAGTTTCTTTTTTACCTACCCAATGTAATCGTGGCCGTGGTCATAGGATTTGTCGGTTTAATCGCCTCAAATTTGGGTTACGACTTGATCAAACACAGCGTTAGGACCATCGGAACTACCTCGGCAAACACTCTATCTGTCTTCACCAAATGGCTGATCATTTTTTTTACGATATTGGTTGTTCTTAATCAGCTTGGCGTTGCGCAAGATCTGGTAAGAATTCTTTTTACCGGAATAGTAGTGATGGTTGCTCTAGCAGGTGGCTTAGCCTTTGGCTTGGGAGGTAAAGATATAGCCCGTGAGATTTTAGAAGAGTTGAGAGATAAATTCAAGTGAAGCAGTTGCCATTCTGGTAATCCCGACTTAGTCGGGAGCATCCAGAATCGCTATTTCTTAAAAACTGTGATTTGGTTTTTCCTAAGTCTTCTGCTAAAATGACTTTTAACTTTTCACTTTAAATTTTTAACTTGCTAAGGCCCCATCGTCTAGTGGCCTAGGACGGCAGGTTTTCAGCCTGTCTACAGCGGTTCGAATCCGCTTGGGGTCACATCTAAATTATTTCGTTAAATTAACTTTTCATAAATGATTTGAATACCCATTTTAAAAACTATCCACTAGAATACACTTCTGATCGCTTTTCTTTAAGAGATTTGGGTAGTAGTGAAATTGATCCTGCTGTAATTCCAGTTTATTCGATAAATTTTCTAGAGAAGATGCGCAATTCAAAATATATAATGAAATCCCCGATCAAATTATAATAAATAACCACAGTGAAATCGCAATTAATTTTTCAACAAGAAAGGGTCTTAATATAATTTTAAAGAAGATAAAGCTGCCTGGAAGGCAGCTAAAAAAGGAACCAAAACTTGTAACCCTTGATATATATTCCACCTACCCAGAATTTTCTCAAAGGCTTCGTTTCTACTCTCAAAACGGAGTAATTCTCTCTGTAAGAATTATCACAGTGGACAACAAAAACAAAAAAGTCATAAAGAGGAATATTAACGGTTGTGAAGTGCCTATTAGGAAAGAATGTGTCCTTGTTGAGCGATCTGATGCACTCAGCGCCAACAATGTATTCCCGGAAACCGAAAGGTTTTTTAGTCGTCATGAGGTTTGTTCCTACGTCGTAGCCAAGGAAATCGAAAGATTTAACTTTGGAGAAGGTACTATCTGGGACCATAGACGCGCGGTTTACAAGTCAGAAAGTGGAAAATATATCGATGCTACAAAAAAATACGCAGTACTCGGAATGGGACA
>CAYJQQ010000094.1:0-4599 GCA_964372285.1 uncultured Gammaproteobacteria bacterium
AGGTTGGGTTTAAGGAGTGGGAAATAATGAGCTTATAGCCATTAAGCTAGCTTTAGGATTTCAGCCAAGAGTCCAATTTTGTTGACATCTTCTTCCTGGAAAAGAAAAGGCTTGAGTCTTCTTTTATAAGTATTAAGTTCTCTTTTCTCTTGTTCGTATTTTTTAAAAACTTTTTTTAACAAATTCTTAGGGAGATTATTTTTATTTGCAAAGTGCTGACTAATTTTAGCCTGATGGGATAATAGCCATACAATATCGTAAATATCCCTGGGCTGTGTTTCTTTTCTTTCTAAATAAGCAAAAAGTTTCTCAACTAAAATATCGGCCGAACCGGCAGTTACTATATTTGCTAAAAAACCGTAACGCCGAAAGAGAGCTATTTCTTTATTATGACCCCGCCAAAATTTCGCAAAATCAAGCTTAATCATCAATTTTTCTTCTTTACTTTTTGTCAGTTTTAGTTCGTCTAGAATCAGCGGAAATCTCAATTCGTAATAAGTTTTATTGACTTTTTTATTCTGGTAAAGCTCTACTTCTATATTCTCTTTTCTTAGACGATTGACAACGATCTTAAGAATATTATCGATTGAATTAAACGAGATCTTGTTTTCAAGATCGAAATCCAAATCTTCGGAAAATCGGTTCAGATTTCGAAGCAGCCTCAAAGAAGTCCCTCCAACAAATATAATATGGCTGCTTTCTTTTTGCTGATAAATAATCTCCAGCAATTTCGCTTGCAAATACTCTCTCAAAATGGCTCTTTTCTTAAATGCCGGCAATCCATAGCTTTTAGCCATATCAATAATCTGGGAAAAATTATCCTGCAAAATATTCATATTCTTATACTCCTTCGCTCTCGATATTTAACTAATGAATATAAGAGAGCTTCGGGAGTATCACCTATATTGACAATCTCCTGGTATAATACCTCGAAGCTATCAAAAGTCTATCTCTGATAGCGAAGTGGTATTAGAATCCCACCAACCCAAGCCGGGTAACTTTTAATATAAGCAAAATACAGCCTTTTATCTATCTCTTTTAAATTTAATCTCAATTCATCTATCTTCCTAATTTTTCTGATATAAAAAAAGTCAAGAAGTGCTTTTTCTCTTTTAGCCAAATAAAAACTATTTGATTTATCATCTAGAACTGTTTTATAGCCGAAAAATAGCCTTGGGGAAATTTTGGCGTAAAAAAAGCTGCCAAGTGTAGTTGTTATCTTCTTTGTCGTGGTTGGCGATACAGAAGTAACAGCTTGTGGAATATCAGGTATCATACCGTAATAAAATAAGGCCGATTCCAGACTGACATAAGACGGTTTATAAAGCCAAGAAGCTGTTTCATAGGGTTCGAACCTGCCTATGTCAAAATAATAATGACCCTTTTTCAACTGGCCGATCAATCCCCTTTTCTGAAAACGAATCAACTGGGTTTTTATCAAAGAAGCGCTTTCGGCTGGAAAATATTTGATTACATCATTGAAGACGAAAAGATTTGTTTTTATTCTGTATCTTAAGTCTAGAAATTTCATTAATAGATAGTATACATAAATGTATGCTATTTGTCAATATGATAAAATAGCTTATGCAGTATAAACCAGCTCCTGATATTCAAAAAAAAATACTTCAATTAATTAATAGATTAAAGTTTGACTATATCAAAGTTAATCAGATTCACTGTATCCGTTCATTTGATGCTAAAACCAGAGCCTATGCCAGAATCTGGGGAATGGCTAAACTTTTCACAGAAGTCGTCGGAATCGAGCCGCACTACATAATCGAAGTAAACGCCAGACGATTTGATAAGTTAAACCTGCGTGAACAACTGAAAACACTTGTTCACGAACTGTTGCATATTCCAAAAACTTTTTCCGGAGCCCTCCTCCCCCACCGCGGACGCTACCATCGGATAAATGACCGCGAGGTTGAGAAAATATTGGAAAGCATGAAATGAGCCTAACTATAATTCTACTCTATTTAATCCTAATTTCTTGGCTTTATTGCGGAAGAATTTTTTTAGCTGCTCTAGAGTTAAAGGTTTAATCATTTTAGGCATAAAATCAAATTTTTCTACATAAAGAAAGTCTGATGCCAATATCCAAGGTTCAATTTCCATATTGAATTTAATCCTTGCACCTTCTATAAGATTCCAAACCGTGAATTTATTAAATAAAAAATAAAGATCCACATAATCTTTTATGCTGTAACGCTGTTCAACTGTAGAAATTTTATTTATTGCTATATCGAGTAAACTATCAATTTCAATTCCATTAATTATTTTGCCTTTCTTAACTCGTTTACCTGGATAGTAAGAAAAGCCTAATTTTAATATTTGCTTATCAGAAAATCTAATTGTAAATCTATAAAGCATCTCGATTAACTCAGACTCAAAAATAAACCTAAACTTTTTGCTTAAATCGTTGATAAAAGTGAAAATAATTTGAGTATTGTATTTTCGTTCTGTAAAAAAATCTAAATCTTCAGAGTAACGATGATGAAGATAATATTCGCTTAAAGCAGTTCCTCCGGTGAAATAAAAATTATTTGTTAAATATTTATTTTTAGCTATTTGATCGAGAATTTTTCTTTGCTTTTCGGTGAGGATCGATATTTTCCCCATATTAAAAGTTCCAATAATAACTTGCGTACAAGATATAAATCTAGTTTATTCCAGTACTTTTTTACTAATGACAATTTAATTTTCTCACCAGATTCTGGTCCATAATTAATCATCCGTTCTAATATCTTTATCCTTCCTTGCTCTGTTTTTTTCAGCTCATTGAAATCATAATCCCACATATAAACCATAAAAGTATTTTAGCATATTTATTAGGCCAAAGCAGTTTTAGTGGAGAAAATTATGAAATAAATTGTTGCAACAACCTAACCCACTCCAGAGGTTGGTTACTTGAAGTTTAGACACTTACCACAGCCTATATCCCGACTGGAGCGGTCGGTTTTCGGGTTGACATGGTAATCTATAAATTATTGGTTTTTTAAAGTTTTGAAGTTATTAGGAGCAAGACTGAAATCAAGATTGTGAGCCAAAATAAAATAAGAAAAATGAGCACTAATTTTTTAACCAGTTTTGTCATTTATATATTAAGTCTACAGGGCAAACTCCTCCGAGTGGATATACCCATTTGGAACTCCTAATTCTACAAACTGCGCTCTTAAACTAGCCATCATTGCCGGAGGACCGCAAAGAAAAACTTCCTTTCCGGCAACTTCGCCAATTTGATTTTTGATAATTTCGGCTGTTATTCTTCCGCTGTCTTTGGTGGTATAAACGAAAGGTTTAAAAATAGGAAATTTTTGGGCGATTTCTTTCAATTCGTCAATAAATAAGGCTTCATTTAAATCATGGATTACATGATACATCCAAATATTGGGACTTTGGTCGGCGAAACTCCTGGCCATACTTAAAAATGGCGTGATTCCAATCCCTCCAGCTATCCAAATCTGATCTCTCCCCGCTCTCTCGTCTGATACGAATCGCCCATATGGGCCCTCGACCTTTACCCTTGAGCCAACGCTCCAGTAAGGCATTTCAGCTGTAAAATCGCCTAAAGACTTAATCGTCAACTTTAACTCTTGACTTTTCGAAGAGGATGAAATAGAAAACGGATGAGCATCACGGTCTACTCTACTTTCAAAAAAACGGATAAAGACAAACTGGCCTGGCCGGAATTTCAGGGGCAACTCCATGGGTTTAAGACTAAGCTCTACAGTTTTCTCATTTAATTTTACAATCTGAATAATGGTATATTCCCGACCAGGAATAATAAATATCGTCAATACTGTTCTATACACATAGGACAAAAAACCAGCTGACATAATTGTCAGCATATAGACTCTCAAAGCCAAATTTTTTGAAATATCGCTTGGCATCAATATCCCATGCATTGCTCCAACAAAAAAAGCTGCGCCCAAAAATTTGTGCGTAAACCTCCAAATCTGATAAGGCAACTTTATAAAAAAAGTCAGAATAAGCAGAATCATGGTAGAATATAGAGAGATAATTCCCAGATTGATCGTCCAATCAGATCCGGGAAGAAGAAAAAGGGCGGCGCTTTTTAAAGAATTTAAACCATAGGTAACTGCTAAAAAAAGCGGGTGGATAAGAAGTAATACAAAAGCTAATCCGCCTAGTATATGGTGAGCGATATAAATTTTATTCATTCCGCCGAAAAAATCTTCCAGAAAACTAAATCTCCCGCTCAAAATCAGAGTCAAAGAATACATCGAAACCCCGATCAGGCTCGACATTTGGCCTAAGCTGGTAAAAGTGGACGAGGCGTCGGAAAATCTGACTTTGACAGACTTCATATCTAGCCAAAACAACAGTGGTAGAAACGAAAAGAAAATTAAGCCTGTCCAGCCGACTTTTGCTTTAGTTTTATTAACCATAGCTTTATTTTAAACATAAAAATTACAAGAATCGTAGCCAATGCGGCAAGAAGAGATAGGTAAGAAAAAATTTTGCTTATCCGTCCCAAAGTTTCTTCCATTTTTTTATCAACAGGCTTTTTAGCACTTTTAACAATTTTTGGTTTGAGGGTGGGAGATTTGCGCTCTAAACGGTGGACCAAGGCGGTCA
>CAYJQQ010000095.1:0-4571 GCA_964372285.1 uncultured Gammaproteobacteria bacterium
AACGCTCAAGTTTTCAGGGAAGGTGATGTATCTGATCAATCTATCGTATGCGGCTGTTTCACCAAAATCGCCCAGGTGGTTTTCGACTGTCGAGACGCTATCAAAGAGGCATTATATTTCCCATTGGTTTATCAGCGACGGGACGATGACTTTAAGAAAAGCGGATCTCGTGGAAGTCCAATACGACGAGATTGGAAAGGAAGGCAATCCGGCACGACTAGCCAATATTTACACCCCGAACCCTCTCTACGATCAAGTAGAAAGGGAAGGGCAGTTTAAGGAGCTCGAGAAAAACTACGGTAAGGAAAAGTACACGCAAGCGCGAGACTACGCTAAACTGGTGTACGAGGATAACAGCTTAAGCGGTGTCAAAACTCTGCTCGAACTCGAAGAGCAATACGGTCCGGCCATAGTCAAAAAAGCCGTGGATGTTGTTAGCGTCAAGAGTCCTGATAATCCCAAGAGGTCGATGGGGTATTTAATAAGCACGATTAAGAGGATGGGCGCAAAGGAAGTTCCAAATCTCTAGGTAGAAGGGAATAAGCGGAGGATAAGATGTTTAAATCACTTTTAGATTTCGGCTACAAGCGGAATAAATTACAAGCATTGGGTTTTTGCATCGTTTTTTTCGCTGTTGGCGTTGCAATAGCTATAGCAATGGGCGCTTTAGAATATTTTTTATTTTCAGGACACAAATTTAGACATGTAATAACCGGCGGGCAGTTTATCGTATTAATTGAGATATGGATCGTGTCGTATCTTATTATTAATGCTAAGCACTTATATAAGAACCCAGTTGCAATTTTATTGATGAGTCTCGCAACCGTGTTATGTTTTTTTGCAAGTATTATATCCTGGCTACTAATTGGCATATTAACTACTCTGAGCCCTTTGCCTCAAGCTCAAAAAAATAACAATCGAATAGCGGCTATATTGTTCAGATCAGTGGTGATTTTGATCCCATTAGGATTTCTCGTATACGATTTTATGTTTATCGGTGTTATTCCCGCTATCGGGATTGAAACCGCTAGAACAGTTTCATATATGATAAAGCACCCCGAAGCAGTACAAAGAAGAGACGAAATCGCATCTGCTGTAAACGCCTATTCAAAAGTACGATTTAATAAATCTAAGGAAACTGCGGATAAAGGCTATAAATTTGCGATTACTTTGGCTAAATATAACAGGTACTATGACGCAATGAATGTCCTAGGAGAGATTCCCGTTCAATTTTTGAACGCAAAAGAGCAGAACATCGTGAAACAACTTAAGGATAAAATACAGCAAATACTCGACCGTCCTAATTTGATGTTAATTACCTGGGCGGGAGAAATAGACAGAGGGTATAGCTACGAAAATGATACCTCAGGTATGTACGCCGTTAAAGCGGGGGACTATCGGTCTGCTGCCGAAAGCTATCAAAGATCATTTGAAACTATCGGTGGCAACAATATGATGACGGGATTCGATTTGGTCGAAGTATTCAAAAATCTTAAACAATATAAGAACGCTATATATGTTATAGATCAAATTCTTGAAGAGCACCTTACTAATGAATATGGGACCAATAAATTGGAATCAAAAAAACAAGAGCTGATTTCGTTGGGGCTAGGAAGCGCTGAAGATGGAAAATATTGGGAACGCTACGAAAAATTCAAAACATACAGAACAAAATATAGGGCCGTTAGGAAATTAGATCCAAGCAAGAACCCGCCAGATGAGATCATAGCGGAGTTATTACGTACGATAGAAATTGCACCCACGATCGTAGATGTTGTCAGAACACGAGCCTATTTAGCACATATCTATGTAGAAGCCGGGCAATATGACAAAGCGTTAGGCGAGATTGGTTGGTTAAGACAAAACTTAGCAAAGGTTAACGGCCGACTTCTTAAAGACTTAGACGGTTATGAATGGATGATAAACCGAAAGAAGGCTGGGACTGAAAATTCACCTGATCCAGTCCAAGTAGAAATAAAACAATTGATTTCTCAATAAGTCGTGGCTCGTCAAAAGATGAGACTAGCGTCGCGCTTTATTTAATCTTTATAATGTTTTATTCATGGAGTATTCTAGGCCCATGAGATGCTCGAGCTGTAGCAGCTATATTCCAGAGGGTATTGGTCTGACTGACTGCCCCAATTGCGGACAAGCGTTGGGTAGTGCTAAGCCAATGAATGAAAAGAGCGCTCAACAACCAAACCATTCGCCAGAACCTCCTAAAAGTAACGTACAGACACCCAAGGAGTCCAAAAGACGTAAGTTTGTTGTTCCGGCCGCAATTATAATTTTATGCCTCGCAGTAGTGATGGTTATTTCAAATGGGACAGGTCACCTTGTCAACAAGCGCTCTTACTATGTCGACTCAAAAAGTAGCGTTGGGTATGGCGGGTTCCCTGAGAATCGTGCCTATGCAGCTAACGGTGATTTTTACAGACTCATTATTCGCTATCCGCAGGATCTTTTTGCGATAGTGGGGGGCACGGAAACATTTCTTACGAATGGGCAATGCACTCATGAGGCTAATCTCGCCGTAGTCGGGGCTCGTGACAGCAAGATCAGATTTAGAGTGCTTTCATTTGATCTTAAGACAGCGCAAGGAAGAGTCTTAGAGCATCTTAATTATAATCAATACATGACTTCTGACATTCTTCGCGAACAAGGACCCATAAAGGACTGGAAGGCCGCCCTCCGGCGAACGGCTGAGTTGATTCCAAAGGCGGATTTTACTACCCCAACTAATACAGATGAGATTTATTATGGCTATACCATGAAAGATCCGCCATCAAGTTTATTGCTTTCATTTGAGGTAGAGATCTATACCCTAGACCGTGCCCGCAAGGACCGCGTTAAGGATACGGTCGAACTCACAAGGGTCGACAGAGACCCGATGGAATGGGTGAGGAATCAATGGTCAAAAAAATAACATCTATAATTATTTCCGTACTTCTCCTGTTAATTTTGCCGTTCGCGCTAATTCGGATATGGACACTAATAGCCGATCCAAGATTACTGGAAGCGTATTCACAGGATCTATCTCTTTTGCCGCAAATTCACGCGTATCAAATAAGACCAATTGGCTTATTTCTTGCAGTGGTTTACGCGATATGGGGTCTTTTACTTTGGTTATTTCGAATGCAAAAAACGAAATGGCTATTTTTCTCGTTATCATTAGCTTTATTGATTTTAACTTTTATCGGTTTTCCTTTTGTTAGCGCGGTTCTATTGAGTCACAAATCAGTACAGGAAAACAAGGCAGTGGCTGCAAATAGCGACAAAATTAATAAGCAGCAAAGCGACGCATGGGAAACAATAAAAACAAATAAGAAATTACCTTTGGAAGAAATGAGTGCTGTATTGAGAGCAGTTCCTACTAAATACCATAAGGAATTGATTTCAAGATGGGCCGACTACGCCAAGCGGGTTATAAATGAATGGCCAGACGAAGATCTTAACACTAAAGAATTTCGTCTAGAGGAGGCCCTGCGAGCGCTTGAGAAAGAATATGGGAGTCTGGAAGCTCTGAAAGCCGTCAAAGAAATAAAGCAGACACTTGATGAATCAAAATCTAAAAAAACGAAGATGATGTATATCCATGTGTTTTCCGCACAAGAAAAAATTATAAATCCTCCATACAATATTCTCGATAATACGGATAAATATTTTCAAGAGCTAATGAAGAGTTACCAAGAATATATCGATGATCAAAAGGAAATGCGTGCCAATTGGAACGCCATGGCTCTTGGCGATAACCTTACGCAAGCGGGTCGGTATGAGGAAGCTCTCGAACAATATCGTATTGCCCTCGGATCGAAATATATTTTCACAGACGCTGAAAGAATGAAACCTAAAGAGTGTATTGTCAGGACGCTGCTTTTACTCGGGAGATACGAAGAAGCTTTAGAGAGCTGGAAATGGTTTCATGGCAAACTGAACAACAAAGAAAGCGAAGATCTTAAGGCAAGCCAAATTGAAGCTCTGATCCGATATAGCCAAACGGGCGATCGGAAGATAGTCATAGATTTTATTGACCGATACAGAAAGAAGATCAAGAAGCAGTATCAATTATCTGATTTCCTCGGAGCGAATATCGTGTTCATGTATGACGCAATCGGTGCGTTTGATGAAGGTATAGGCTACATAAATGATGACATCGCTGATGCGAGAAAAGAGGAAACGACCCGAGGCAAAGATACGTCTATATATGATCAGATAAAGACTGCAGCTCAAGCGATAGCCTGTGTCGAACCGAATAAGACGAGCAATAAAAATCCTCAATGGAGGACCTGTGAATTTCTTTATAATAAATTTCTTGTCCGGGATGCATTTACTCGCAGTAAAGTTACTAAGCAATCAGGCGGTGCAACCAAAGCGCTACTGCAGCAATCAGCTGTATATCTTTTAAATCTTTAGTCTTTTGTTCTAAGTCGTGGCTCGTCTGCGAAGACGAGTGAGCGCGGAAGCGCTCAAGGTCTGAAAAGACAAACACGACCCGGAAGTCGTGTTTTTAGTGATCTTTCAAAAAGTCGGCACTTAATAAGAGACTCGAGACCCCAAACAGCCCTTTGTTA
>CAYJQQ010000096.1:0-4564 GCA_964372285.1 uncultured Gammaproteobacteria bacterium
TCTATTGTAAACTAAAATCTTTCAAAACTTCTGAATTGATCTACTCAATGTTTTAGAGCTAAACAACAACCTCTTTCACTCCCGAGGTGTTTCTAGGTGTTTCTAAAGTTTAGTTTTAAATTAAGAATTTTATCTTTCCGAGCTTCTTTGCTTCATTGACACTTCCTTTGGCAAACATAAAAGTAAAATTTTTCTCGTCAATTTTTTTGACGTAAAAGTTAGTTTCTCCCATTGCTTCTTGAATTTTTGCAATAAGTTTTTCAATTGCGCCTTTTTTAATATAAGTAAATTTACCCCTGAAATATATAAAATGTTGGTCGTCTTTTTCTGGAATTATTTCAGGAGACATTCCCAGTTTATATGCTTCATCATGAACAAAGCCCCATGCAATATTTTGTTCCTTGTTTTTATTATGGATATAAAATCTTTCAGACAAAAGAGAGAAAGGAAAGTATTGAGTTAGAAAACTAACAAACCTTCTCAAATTCCTAAGGAGAATAATTATCATAAATAAAAATAGCAGGTAGTTTGAAGGTTCTTCTTTTTGTTTTTTGTTTGCAGTTTTCATAAAAGAATTAGGAATAAGATATTAAATCATTTTTTCAAAACTTCTCTTGGAGATGAGCCGACCGCAGGTCCAATAATTCCCTGTGCCTCCATCTGGTCAAGCAATCTTGCAGCCCGAGCATAACCAAATCGAAATTTTCTTTGCAGTAAAGAAGCGCTTGCGTATTCAAGCGGCCTTATTAGTTCTACTGCTTGATTAAAAAGAGGATCCAATTCTGAATCGTCAACAGGTGGTGATATCGTATCATCTTCTTTAGGATTTATTAAATAAGGAAAATATTTTTTAAAATATTCTCTTATTGCTTTAATATCTTTCTCTGAAATATCAAGCATTTGAATTTTCTGCGGTTTTTCTTGTTGAAGTTTTAGCAGAAATTCATTCGATTTTAGTTTATTGGCTTCTTTTGCTCCTGCGTCGTTGGCATCTTTCATAGTTGTCATCTGACAGACAATACGGTTAGGGATATTAGATAAAGTAGAAGATGAAATAATATTTTTGTTTATTTTATCCGAAACAAGGATCAGGTGAATTCCAGTTTTTGCTCCACGGGATGAAATGTTTTCTATCAAATCCTGAATTTCATTTGGCGAAAAACTAGAAAAATATTCGATCGGTTTTATGATCAAAATAATTCTTGGTTTTTTTTCTTTGTTTTGGGTATTAAAGCTTCCAATATCCCTCACAAATTCTTTTTCAAAATCTTTATATCTGTTCTCAACTTCCGCAACTGTCCACTTTAAAGCGCTTACGAGTTTATCAGGTTCTCGGATGACTTCAGTCAGTAAATATGGACTATCTCTATATTGACTCAAATCCGCTTGACCGTCAGCCAGAATAAATCTTACGTCTTCAGGTGTGTATCTTGTCAGCAAAGACTGTAAAATCGCATCAAGAACAAATTCTTTTCTACTCATCGACCAGCCAACCAAGAGCAGATGTCCGACTTTCTCAAGATCAATCATCACTGGTCCTTTATTTTCTCCAATCAATATTTCAACTTTATTTTTATGGGTAGACTTATATTTTTCTAGGAATTTTTTTAGAGGAGAGGTTTTATCGAAGATAGAAAAAGGAACTGGGAGATTGTCCATATCAGATACATTGTTTCAGAGTAGCCTATAAAAGTCAATAGTTATGGAAGAAAGTAAAAATTCACAAGTCTTGACAGACAACTGTCATTCCTGCGAGACTTGTCCTCGCGAAAGCGGGGAGCAGGAATCTATATAGATTCCGTGTCAAGCACGCAATGACAAAGAGATGCACGTTTTGTCAAAGAGTGTGAACTCTTACGGGAGAAAAACTTTAGTCCTCTTCAAAATAGATCAGAAGCTTCTTTGTAAATTAATTCTAATTCTTCAACAATTTTATTTTTCAGTTTAGCTTTTAAAACTTTCAAAACCTCTCCATAAAACCAGAGTTTTTTGTCTGCTGGAGAATTGAATTTGTCGAAAAGTTTATCTCCCTGTATTCTATACGCATCTATCATTGACTGAAGATTGTGGATTTTATCGGCGGCGCAGATAATCAGAGATCCTTCGGAGTCGTGTTTCAAATGTTCAAGATATTTTATTTTTCTTTCTTCCCACTTAGCTTTTTCTTCCAGTTTAGTAATGCTTGCGTCTTTGTCCTCGGATACTCCTTTGACTATTTCAAAGACATTTTGTCCGAACTCCTCAACCATCTGCTCATCATTATATTTTTCCTTTTTTACATCTTCCAAAACGTCATGTAAAAAAGCAGCAACAATTGTGTCTTCATCGTTGGTATATTTTGAGACAATAAAAGCGACAGAATATGGGTGAATAATATAGGGATACCCATCTCCTTTTCTCTTCTGATCCCAGTGTAACTGCGTCGCTCTAAGGATTGCTTTTTGAATTTTGGGAGTTAGAGAAATCATAATTTAATTATTTATTCATAAAACCACAACCAATCAGGTTCCTTAACTTCTTTTATCTCCGGCCACCAGAGTTTGAGATTTCCGTCAATTTCTTTCACTTCCCACCAACCCTCAAAATATTTATAAACAATTTCATCTTCGATCAAGTCTTTTGTAGAAAGTTTTATGTTAACAAAATTTTCTTTTTTCTCATCATTTTCTATCTTTATTAGAGATGTATCAAGATTTGGGGCATAGCCGCTTTTCCAGTCTTCAAACGTTCCGCCTTTCAAAAAATTATCAGTTAGCAGATTATATGCTTTATCAAGTTTTCTTATCTTTATATAGTTATAAAAAGCTTCAACCGTATCAAGCGGGCTTTTATTCGGATCAAAATCAATCTGCTCGATATCTTTCAAAGGTTCGTTTGAAGCAATCATCTCCAGATATTTTTGTTTGAAGGAATTGGAAGATATGGCAAGTCCCAACCCCGACGTACCCAGAGTATTAATCCCTACAAAATCTCCGCAAACAGTAATCATCGGGCCGCCGCTCATCCCTGGATTTAAAGTAGAATCGGTTTGTAAAAATTCCAATCCTTTGTCTCGAATGCGTCTTTTGGCAGAAAGATAACCTTTCTTAACTGTTGCTTCACCTGATAAACTTCCTCCCAGAGGATATCCTAAAACCAATATTTCTTCTGTTGGATTTAAGTAATCGCTGTTTCCCCAGTTGATCGCAGGTATTTTTTTCTCAATTCTAAGCACTGCTAAATCAGCGTTCTTATCGGCGTATAAAATATCCACTGTCTCAAAAGTATTATCGGAAAAAATAACCTTTGGACTGGGTTGGAACTCAATCACATGAAAGTTAGTCAGAACATATCCGTTATCGTTTATGACAAATCCAGAGCCTTCCGCCTCTCCACCAATTACCCGTACTATCGAAGAGCGAACTTTTTTCACAGTTTCACTTTCACTGCAATTTAAACTTTTCTCTCCGCCAAATTTATCCTCAATAACCTTTAATCTTTTTTCTTCAATATTAGTAAGCCTGTCATTAATATTTTGAAGCTGTTTATTTTGGGAGTATAGAAAAAAAGCAATAAGCAACAATGAAACAATAACAACAATATTTGGTTTATTTTTATTTCTCATAGTAAACTAAGGGCTCGTCCGTAAATAACTTCCTAGATATTTACGGATACGGCTCTTTGTGCCGTGTCTTCAACTGAAAAATAAGCAATTTAATAATAGACACGACCCAATTGTAGCAGACAAAATAAGAAATTGAATTTAATACTACTGAATTATTCTTAATGTTATTTTAGACCTAAATAACAACCTCTCTCACTCCAGGAGTGTAACTAGGAGTGTAACTACAGTCCAGATAATCTTATTGATTATGGATCGAAAATTATTGTTAATACTCTTGGAGATAAAGGAGCTGAAATATTCTATCGAACTAAATTTTCCCGAGAAAGGATGATGATTCAACCATCTGTAGTTAAGGAGCCTGAAACTACGGGTGCTGGCGATGCCTTTTCCTCGGGTTTCCTATATGGGTATATTCAAGGTTTTACGATAGACAAATGTGGACAAATGGGAGCTCGTTTAGCTTCGTATGCAGTAAGTCAAAAAGGAATTATTATCAGTGATTCCAGCTTAGCGCAGTTTTCTAATGAATTTATTCAATAAATAAATATTTAGAGTATAGAAACCTTTATTATTTTATCGCGTAAATCCTCGGATGCTTTTTTAACATCTTTAAAATAATTTACCCTATCTTTACCAGCAAAAATTATACCTCGTGAACTATTGACGATTAATCTTTTATTATTTTGTCCAAATACACCTTTTAAGTTTTCCAGGCGTGCTCCTTGATTTATAATTCCGGCTGTGAAAATCGGCATTTCTTCTCCTACTATCCGGCGAACATTTTTTAATTGTCTTGGATATGTTGCTCCTGCTTCAACAATTATATTTCCATTCTTATTCCATTTATTTACTATTTTTTGTGTTACTTCTTCATAAAGTGCTTTTCCATTTTTTAATGTTAAATCTTGAAATTCTTTTGCAGTAGGATTACTGTCATGAACATATATTAATATTCCATGA
>CAYJQQ010000097.1:0-4531 GCA_964372285.1 uncultured Gammaproteobacteria bacterium
ATTCACGAGGTGCTCGAGTCAGGATTGAAGCTTCTGGTACTACCATTGTTAATTGTATTCTATCAGATAAGTGCTTTGTTGCAACAGGATTTATGCTAAAATATCAACACAATTAGTTAATTCAAAATGGTTATAAAAAGCAAAAAATCAGTTCTGATAACCGGTGGGTCAGGGTTTATTGGAAGGAACTTAAAGGAATACCTCCAGAAAAAATATAATGTTTTTGCTCCCTCGCACAAAGAGCTTGATCTTCTTGATGCGGATAGGGTTAGAAAATATATTCTCAGGAATAAAGTTGACGTCATCATTCATTCAGCAATTATTGGTGGCGGAAAAGAAGACGTTGGTTTAACTAATATTTTATCTGGAAACATTCGTATGTTTCTTAATCTGGCTCGAAATTCGCACCTTGTAGAAAAGATTTTTTGGTTTAGTTCGGGACTAGAATATGACAAGTCAAGATCATTAAAAATGATCAGGGAAGCCGACTTTGACAAAAGAATACCCCAAGACGACTACGGTTTGTACAAATATGCCTGTGCTAAATTTTCAGAAAATTCAAAAAACATATACGATCTAATTCTTTTTGGCATTTATGGAAAACATGAAGATTATCTTTACAAATTTATTTCCAATTCGATTATAAAAAATCTTCTTAAACTACCGATTGTTATTATGCAAAATGTCTATTTTGACTACCTGTTTTTAGAAGACCTGCCACCTATTTTAGACTACTTCATAACCCATAAACCAAAATATCACAGGTACAACCTTTCAACCGGTCAAAAAATTGATCTTGTCACACTAGCTCAAGTAATAAACGGCGTGGCCGACTTTAAATCCGAAATAAAAGTAATAAAAAAAGGGCTTAATAAAGAATATACAGCCAGCAACAACAGATTAAAGAAAGAAATTAGAAGTCTTAAATTTACTTCCCATGCTCAAGCAATTAGAGAATTGTATAATTGGTATAAAAATAATTTAGATAAAATTAACGTTGACAAAATAAAGGAAGATCCCCATCTAAAGTTTCTAAAAAAAAGCAAAACTCTATATAAATAAATACGACTGGGACATAATGTTACTGTTCGAGCGCAGTCAGGTACAGTACTGTACCTGACGCAGTCGAAAACAATTTATTGATTACTTCTCGACTCTCCCGACGTTACGTCGGGGTCGCTCGAAGAATAATGCCCAACTCATACGTATGAAAAAACAGAAAGTTATCTTTCTCACTGGTGCATCACGCGGTATCGGATTGGCAATATTTAAAAAACTAAAAAAGGAGGGGTATAAAATCATCGCCCCAACGCGCCGGGAGCTGGATTTGAGCAATCCGATTTCGATTAAACACTTAATCGAAATAAATAAAAATGCGAAGATAGACATTTTAATTAACAACGCCGGGGTTAATTTCCCCCGGTGGATTGATGAACTAGAGGATGAAAATCTTGAACAAACAATTCAAGTAAATCTCACCAGTCCTATTAAACTCATCCGCGCTTTTGTTCCGCATATGAAAAAGCAGAAATGGGGAAGAATAGTTAATATATCTTCGATGTTTGGAATTGTTGCGCGTGGCAAACAAGTACCATACGTAGCTAGTAAACACGCAATCAACGGCGTAACCAAAACTTTGGCTTTGGAACTCGGCCAGCATAATATTTTGGTCAACTCCGTCTGTCCCGGATTCGTTAAAACAGATCTCGTTTTACGAAACCCGCCGGAAAAACTTGCAGCTTTAGCCAAAGACGTCCCGCTTGGACGCTTAGCCGAACCTAAAGAAATTGCCGAGTTAGTTTCATTTCTGATTTCAGAAAAAAACACTTATATTACAGGATCCTGCATAGTAATTGATGGTGGGTTTACCTGTAGGTAATATGGATAAAATAATTATACATTCTAAAATCCGAGACTTCGAGGTAGCGTTCCTCAAAGATTTTTCTTTTGTTGCTGATTTAGTTAAGATTCCTCACTCTGTAGTTGTAGTAGGATCCGTAGTCTATGACATTTATAAAGAGAGAATCTTTAACAAGTTCCCAAAAGAAAAACTTATTGTTCTAAAACTCAATGAACAAAAAAAAACTCTTAAAACAGTTACAGAAATTTATAAAAAACTTTTTCTTTTTACCGCGAAACGGAATCTTACTTTGATATCTTTCGGAGGGGGAATCAATCAGGATGTGACTGGCTTTGTCGCCTCAACAATATATCGAGGCATAAACTGGATCTACATTCCAACCACACTTTTGGCAATGGCAGACAGCGCTATTGGCCTCAAGACTTCTCTTAATATATCTTCAGTAAAAAACGCCATTGGTACATTTTACCCACCTTCACAAATTATTATCAACGTTGATTTTTTAAAAACGCTTAAGAAAAAAGACTTTCTTGCAGGAGTAGGGGAAATCGTGAAATTTTTACTTATGAAAGATAACCCACTTAAACACTTGGAGGACTCGGTAAAAAAAATCCGATTGCTCAATCTAAATAGCAACAATTCATTTGTAACCAAAATTATCAAAGAAAGCATAGAAATCAAAAAAAGCTATATGGAGGGAGACGAATTTGATTTAGGCAAAAGAAACCTTCTCAACTACGGTCACGAGCTGGGGCACGCGCTCGAGGCTGCCTCTGCTTTTAAAATTCCGCACGGCGTAGGCGTAATAATCGGCATGATCTTTGCCAATATTGTTGCGCTGAATAGGAAATGGGTTGGTCAGAGAATATTTGAAGAGGTAAACAAAAAAATGCTTTTTCCAAATATTCCTAGTGATGCCATTAAGATAGATAAAGAATTCTTTGTCTACTCGAAGCTTTTGGAGAAGATCAAAAAAGATAAAAAAAGAACAGGCGACGATCTCCCTCTTGTTCTTCCCAAGAATAATTTCGAATTGATAAAAATCAATAATCTGAACTTTAAAGAATTTCGGTCAAATCTCTCTCAACTATTGAAAATTCTTCAGCCCTTTTTCTCAACCTGATCTATTTATTATCTCTTATATAGCGTTTTTACTATTGACATGTTTTTAAGAATCTGTAAAAATGCAAGTGACAAGAAGATATGAACACGATCGAATACAAAATGGTTGAGCTTCTTAAGGATTTAAAAAAAAACTTCTCCGTTGTCGCTGTTAAAGCCGAATTGGAAGCCGAAGGATCGCGAATAAACGAGCTTATGCGTCTTAAAGATGTATCCGATAAAGCTGGCTTGGGAATAGTTTTGAAAATTGGCGGCTGCGAAGCGGTTACTGATTTATTTGAGGCGCAAAAAATTGGAGTTGAAGGAGTGGTGGCTCCTATGATCGAAAGCCCTTATGCCATGAAAAAATATATCGGGATAATAGAAAAACATCTGACTAGAGATGAAAGAGAAAGTATGCGAATCATCGCCATGATTGAAACGGTTCAGGGATATAAAAATGCCGATGCGATCTTGTCTGTAGATCAATCGAGTATTATTAAAGCGATCAGCCTTGGTAGAGTAGACATGTCCGGGTCATTAGACATAAAAAGAGATGAAATCAACTCCGAGAAAATCTATAAGATCGCCGATGACATCTTCAGCGAGGCAAAAAAGAAAGGCTTAAATACGTTAATGGGTGGCGGAATAGCCAAAGAAGCTATTCCGTTTATTAAAAAACTCGTAATGAAAAAGCTTCTGGATCGATTTGAAACAAGAAAAATAGTTTTTAGCGCCGACATTGCAACAAACACAGCGAGTCATATGGAAGAGGCGATCATTAAAGCCAACCTTTTTGAATTGTTCTGGTTACAGAATAAGAAAAAATATTATACTAATATATATCTTGAAGATGATACGAGAATTGAGATGTTGATGTCACGAATCTACAAGATATAACCGTGAAAAAAATCCTCTCCATTGTTGTTCCAACCTACAACGAAGAAGAAAATATCGAATACGCCTATAGAGAAATCAAAAAAATGCTCGCTTCGATCCCTAAATACGACTACGAAATTATCTTCGTTGACAACTACAGTCTGGATCGATCCCGAGAATTAATAAAAAAAATTGCCCGAAAAGATAAAAAAGTCACTGCCATCTTTATGTCTAGAAACTTCACCTCCGAATATTCTTCACATGCAGCCATGAAACAGGCAATAGGAGATATTTTAACCATAGTTGATTGCGATCTTCAAGATCATCCGTCGATAATTCCAAAATTCATCAAAAAATGGGAGGAGGGATATCCTGCGGTCGTTGGTGTTAGAGATGTGATCAACGATACTTTCATAATGAGAATTGTTAGAAAACTTTTCTATCTATTTCTCAAAAGGATAGCCAATATAGAGATGCCGCTGAATGCGGGAACTTTTTGCCTCCTCGACAGAAAAGTGCTTAATGTAGTAGTCAATCTACCCGAGCGCAATCGTTTTTTCCGCGGACTTCGAGCCTGGGCAGGATTCAAGACGGCTTACGTTGAATATGAGCGAAGAAAGAGAAAATATGGAAAGACAAAAAATAATCTTTTCGTTTAAGATAAAATCCTATAGATTCTGATTGTTTTAT
>CAYJQQ010000098.1:0-4526 GCA_964372285.1 uncultured Gammaproteobacteria bacterium
GATGGCACACTTTATTCGGCTCCTGAACAATTTTCTGGCGGGATACCGCTTAGTAGGATGCCACTTCGTGTTGGACAAGAGGTAGTTATTGCAGGTTACCCAGGAGTGGCGAATGTACCAGGGATTGTCGGTGGTAAAGATAGAAATCTACTAGCCAACGGCTTCTCCGATGGAATACTGATAACTGTACTTGGCAATATAAGTGATATTCCTAATCCAATTGACTCTGGTCATATCACTGTAACATCAACAGATTTTCAACCAGCGGCACCAGGACATAGTGGTTCAATCATGTTCGTTGTTGAGGAAGGCCGATTGGTAGCAGGTGGTGTAATGCGCGGTGGATGGGTTACAGATGATAAAGGTAATACATCTATTGGAGTGTATACTACAAAACCAATACCAGATATGATTAATTCTATGGGTTCAGAAACTCCCGCCCCCTAGCGTATAACTTTACGTCAGGTACAATTTAATAGCTAAGGAATAATAACATGGATTTACAAAAAATTGTAAAATCAAAGTAGAGTGGTATAAAATTGGCAGAAATTAGGAAAAAACACACCAGCAGAAAATTTGGCTGGGTTAGTAAAAAGGCCGACAGCCGAAAAGATAATTCCGTCGATTTTCGATAGGGGAGTAGTTGAGACAGTTTCTTCTGCAATTCAGTAAATTTCTAGGTGTCTAATTTGTTCCCACAAAGTATTCATTGTGAAAGAAAAAGAAAGAAAGATCAAGCAGAATTTGCAATAATCATTAAAAACAGCTCACTAGATCTTAGGAGAAGCGTTAAGTTTTTTAAAGATTGCTTAAATTAACGACTTGTTTCTACCGTAAAAGTCAATACTGGATTTTCTTTCTCATAGGTTATTGTTCCATCGTATCTTCTTAGTACAGGCTTGTCAGTTGGGGAAGGTATAGTTCCTAGGTAGTCTCGTACTCCATTTCTAGAATTTTCTACCCAATAATCTGTTACTTCTGAAACTCCACTACCTTCTAATAATTTATAATGAGTTTGTCTCCAAATGGTTCTTCCTTGCGGATCCTTATTATTTGTTCGTACACCTGGTAAAACATATTTTCCAATTGTAGGCATCTCTTGACCATTAGTTGCAAATGGTATCCAAATTCCTCCAGATATTTTTTTTGAGTTACTTTTGGGCCTTCAGGACTAAGTACCATACTCTATTTTGTTATTATATTTATTCTTTTTCTTACTTTCAAGCTGAATTATAAGTGCAAAATTGCAACGATACAAACAACGAAAGTTATTCCCAAAGCATTACTACAGCAGATTATGAGGATTAATTCTTCAATAGCTTTTCACCCATGAACCAGTCCGCCGAATTAGGCGAGACGGTTCAGGGTCTTCGACTCATCGTGTTATCTGGTAAGAACTCACAACTCTTGATAAAACCATATCAAACTATACATTTTTGTCATTGCGAGGAGTGGTGATTTTTAGTTGAAACGACGAAGCAATCTCATTACTATAACGAACTGAAACAGAGATTGCGGAGTTTATCCCGAGCTGTTTTGAGATTGCTTCTCCCGCCAGAGGCGGGATCGCAATGACAGCGAGGGACCCCCTCGCTCGCAATGACATTCTGTGTCAAGAAGTGTGAATAGTTACGTTATCTGATAAGTCTTGACTTTCTCAAGAAGATCTGTGGCGCAGAGGTTTTCTTCGAAGTGTTTTATTATGTCAATCTTTTTAATATCTCTCTTTTCTTTTTAGCGAAGCTATGTTGATTCAGATTTAATTCTTCGATTTCTTTAGTTTTCATAAGCAAGTCTCTTAAATTCTTTAAACTTTCCTTTAATTTGTATTTATTGACTAAATTCAAAAAATGCTTGAAATCAAACTCGGAAAGTAAAACTAGACTGACGATATCTATCAGGTCTTTCTGGCCTTTGACGCTTGTTCTTCGGCCCTGATAAGCCTTTAACTTGGTAATTAAAAGAATTTCTTTTTCTGGTAGAGTAAAGCCGTTAACAATAGCAGTTTTCTCAATGATTTCTTTTAGCGCAATTCCAAGATCCGAATAAAATGGCAAATAGACATCAACATCAATTTCCTCGAGTTTGAACTGATATTTTTTTAATCTTTCGTTCTTCTCGAGAGGAAAGTCTTTTTTGATTTTTTCGAGTTCGCCGTAATTAATAACGATATCAACATCTTTTGATTTTAAGGCATTAGTGTAGAAATAAACCGCCCAACCGCCGATTAAAACAAATTTATATCTTTTTTTGAGCTCGAGCAAAACGGAGAAACTTTTATCGCTTAAAAATTGTTGGTAGAAAGCGCTCATAAACCCATTCTTTTTTTAATTTCTAATAAAGTTGCCTCTTGGAAATCCTTAGCATACCATTCGGGTAAGTTCCAGAGATCAACAAACAGTTGGGCTAGACTAGGTTTATTGTTTTCCTGAAGATATAGGTCAGGTTTTAAAATAAAAATGTTGGGATTGCCGTTTTTTTTAGGGAATCTTTTTATGACTTTTTCAATTTGATTTGAGTAAAAATACACATGATCATAGTCGCTAGGAATTCTTTTGAATCTTAGGCGAAAATAGGTATAAGCTGTTGGGATAACTTGAGGAGGCATAAAACCCTCCCGATCATAAACAGGTTGATTGGCAAAAGTAGAATATACGATTTCTTTTTTGATGTTTCTTCTGGTTGCCCAGAAAAAAAGCAGTCTTTCCCAATCGATAACTTTAGACGAAGTTTTGCTGATTTTAATTATGTTTAGATCTCGTAAAGGAATAAGGGCATGATTAACGACGCTGGTTGAGAGGTTAAATTTTTTGGCAAGAGCCGTGATGGTAAATTCCGGATTTCCCTTCTCAATTACACGGTCGAGGAGTTCTCTCCAGACGTATTCGATTTTTAGCATAGATTTTTTATTGTCATTTTCTATTTTAACTAATAATTGTTAAGGCTATTTTCTATAGTAATAGAAAATATTTCTGAAGTCAACCCTAATTGCGATTGAAATGAAGCAGTGAGTTCTACCTGGTTACCTGAAAATTCTTCACTTGTTCTAAGAGATTTTTAGCATAGGAGTTTTCTTCGAAGTGACTGCGGATCGGTTGAAGTAATTTATCTAGAAGTTCGATGACGGCTTGTTTGAGATCGAATGGGTGGATTTTTTTTTCACGATAAAGTTTTTCGAGATTTTCGTAGCTATTAAGAATCACAGGACCGCCGAATTTTTGCGGGCGATTGACGACGATATTTTGCATCCCCAATCTGTCTAACGATTCAAACAGAATGTATTTGTAGTACTCAAGGATTGGGTTTTCTTCAACCTGTCCTTCCGGACAGAAGGCTTTACTGATTTTTCTTTTGATATCTTCGTAGGTGTCGGTCATGAAGATCGCAGAGTCGGGGAGGGATTTGGACATCTTAAGGGTGATGGTTCGTTGAATTTTTGACGATGGAGGATGGATGGTAGAGGATGGACTTTGATGTTGGAAGGTAGAAGGGGGATTTTTTTCTATCTTCGAACCTCTATCTTCTAATTCTACCTTCAATCTTCTATTATCTATCGTCGGTTTCTGCAATCCCATAAGCATGTGGTGGGAGACAACAACCGGCTTCCAGTAACCCAGTTGCGGGCCGATCTCGCGGGCTAGCATGTTGATTTTTCTCTGGTCCATACCAAGCTGGGTAATTTTTGCACCGAGCATAAAAATATCGGCAACCTGCATACAGGAGTAGATGATATGAGCACCGGTTAGAGAATCTAAAGATTCCTGTCTGCCCATCATCTCGGCGGTGCGAATGAATCGTCTTAAAGCGTTAGATTTTCCAACCTGAAGCACCAATTTCCAGTAGTCGCTTTTTTTGACCATATCAGAAGCCCACAAGAATTCAACTTGGGAAAGGTCCATGCCGGAAGCTTTCCAGACTTCGATAAAATATTTGCCGGTGGTTTTGATTTTTTCAAGATCGCCTCAGAGTTTATTGTTCGCCATGGCGTGCCAGTCGGCCACCCACATTCGGAATTTAATTCCGGCTCTGGTTATTTTGTTGACGTTTATGGCGCGCACTATTCCTTGGGCGATATGGATCTGTCCGGACGGTTCAAAGCCATCGTAGGCGTAGAGTTGCTCACCGCTTTCGAGAAGTTTTACCAGTTCATCTTCCTGAATTATTTCTTCTCCGACTTGTTTGATAAGATTTAACCGTTCTTCGGTAGTCATAGATTTCTGAATTGCTAAATTGCTAAACTGTTAAATTGTTATTCTTTTAATTTTTCGTTAGTAAATTTTATCAGTTCGTTTATCTCTTTTGGTAGCACTTGTAATTCTTTCAAAATATATTCGTAGTCTTCCTTCTTCAATAAATTTCTAACCTTTGCTTTCTCGTTCCAGTCTAAGGATTCTTTAATAGATCCTTGACTAATTCGGTAAAATCTAACTTTTTCTTTTTTACCGTACCTTCCAAAACCTTCTGCGATATTTGCAGAAATAGAATCAATCGCTCTAACAAACTGTTCGCCAATTGTTCTCTTTGTA
>CAYJQQ010000099.1:0-4471 GCA_964372285.1 uncultured Gammaproteobacteria bacterium
TAAAATAATTATTTTTTTAATAACTGCAATAATTGCAGCAGTCTTTTTACTTACGAATTTTCTCATTGCCGTTCGATCAAAGACTTCATGGATAGCTCTCATACCTGCGGCATTGCTTGGTCAACCGGTCAGTCTTGACAGCCGAATACTAAAAAAATTTGGGGTAATTGCAAGTCTTGTTCTTTCTCTGGCTCTTGGACTAATTACCGCATTTAACTGGCAGGAAGTACTTAAATTTTTTTCAGGAGTTTCTTTTGCAGAATCTGATCCAATTTTTAGAAAAGATATTGCTTTTTATATCTTTTTTCTCCCAGTTTTTATTATAGTGCTGGGTATTCTAAAAATGCTTATTCTTATATCATTAATCAGCAGTGGAATAATATACATTTTCAAAGGCAGTCTTAATATTGCTGGCTTCTTAAGCAAATTTGAAATTCCCGGTCTAAAATTATCTCGCAAAAGTCAAACAGAACCTAAAGTTCAACTCCATCTTGGCATCCTGCTTTTTCTTTTTTTGCTTACAACTGCAGTTAGTCCTTATTTTTCCTTGTTCAAACTTCTCTCCAGCCAAAACGGTCCAATTTTTGGAGCCGCTTTTACGGATGTTGCTATTATGATACCTATTCTAAAAATTTCTATCGGCATTACCATTTTAATCTCTATTTTGACTTTGTATTGGGGCATAGGCGGAAAACTTGCGCCGCTTATTACTGCGATTTCTCTTTATGTTTTTATGGGACTTGCTTCAATGATAGTCCCGTCCCTTTTCCAAAAACTGATCGTTGCCCCAAATGAGTTGGTCAAGGAAATGCCGTTTATCAAACACAATATCGCCGCCACCCGCAAAGCCTATGGCTTAGACAAAATAGAAGAGCGGGAAATTTCAGCAGACAAACCGTTAACCGCAGCCGATATCACCTCAAATAATCTAACCGTTAAAAACGTACGGCTTTGGGATCGAGAGCCCCTCCTTTCCACCTTTTCCCAAATCCAGGAGATTAGAACCTATTATGAATTTGTTTCTGTTGATAATGATCGATATGTCATCAATGACGAAATTCGCCAGATCATGCTTTCGCCAAGAGAGTTGGCTTCGGAAAGCCTCCCTAACAGAAGTTGGATTAATGAAAAATTGTCATTTACTCATGGGTATGGAGTGGCCGCTGGACCGGTAAATCAAGTAACCGCCGAGGGGTTGCCGGTTTTGTTTGTTAAAGATCTGCCGCCGAAATCAGAATTTAAGCAGCTCAACATCGATCGCCCTGAAATATATTACGGCGAAAAAACTAATGATTATGTTATTGTTAATAGCAAATCAAAAGAGTTTGATTATCCAAAAGGAGAACAAAATGTTTACACAACCTATCAAGGTAAAGGAGGAATAAAGATAGACTCTCTTCTTAAGCGATTATTCTTCGCCATTAAATTCAACTCTCTTAAACTATTTTTATCAAATGATGTGACAGCTGAAAGCCGAATTCTCTATTACCGCAACATCAAAGAACGGGTTGAAAAGATTGCTCCATTCCTTACTTTAGATCGTGATCCATACGCAGTAGTTGCTGATAATAAAGTCTTCTGGATTTATGACGCCTATACAAAAACTAATAACTATCCATATTCTCAACCACTGACTCTAAATGGAGAAAGTGTCAACTACATCAGAAATTCGGTAAAAATTGTTATCGATGCATATGAAGGATCAATTAATTTTTATCAGGCCGATACGAATGATCCTATTATTCAAACCTATGCCAAAATATTCCCCAGCCTTTTTCAACCAATGAGCCAAATGCCAATAAGCCTTATTTCCCACCTTCGCTATCCGGAAGACATCTTTAGTCTTCAAACCGCCATCTATACCACATATCATATGAATAACCCTCAAATTTTCTACAATAAAGAGGATCAGTGGGAAATACCAACTATCAGTGAGGGACAAAAAGAGGAAACCAGCGATACGGTAGAACAAATTGGTCCCCGCCATATGATTATGAAATTGCCGGGTGAAAAAGAAGAAGAATTTATCTTGATGCTCCCGTTCACGCCTCGCAATAAAGATAACCTTTCCGCCTGGATAGTAGCCAGAAACGATGGTAACAATTATGGAAAACTTATCGTTTATCGCTTTCCCAAACAAAAACTTATCTTTGGCCCAAAACAGGTAATCGGCCGTATTAATCAGGACGCTGAAGTTAGCCGACAAATTTCTCTTTGGGATCAAAGAGGTTCGCAAGTTATTCAAGGCCCACTTCTTGTCATTCCAATCGAAGAATCATTAATTTATGTGCGACCACTTTATCTTAAAGCAGAGACAGGAAAAATTCCCGAGCTTAAACGGGTCATTGTTGCCTATGAAAACAAGATCGCTATGGAAGAAAATTTGGAGATGGCTCTTGCAAAAATATTCGGAACAGCAACTACTCTTACAACCCAGGAAGATCGAGCCGATCAACGAACTGTAGTTGTCGACCAACAAACAAATGATCTGTTTAAACAAGCGGCTGAACTATACGATGAAGCCATCCGTTCTCAAAAAGAGGGTGATTGGGCTCGCTATGGCGAGGCAATAAAACGATTAGGCGAGATTTTAAGAAGGAATTAACAATGATTTCACTTCAAATTATTAGAAAAATCGTTTTGTCTTTATTACCTTTTCTTGTTGTCTATTTTTTTAAATCACAAGACAAAAAAAGAAAGTATAAATCTCATCTTATTGTTGATAAAGATAATATCGAGGAGGGAGAAATTATCGAAGAAAAAAAATAATCATATGGAACAATCGCAATTATTTAATAAAGGACTATCATCTCAAAAGGCTAAAACTTTATTAACGCAATATGGTTATAACGAGATTTCCGAAGTAAAACAATTCACCTTAATTAAGTCGTTTATCGGACAATTTGACAATGTCTTAATCCTACTTCTTATTGGCGCAGGCGGCATTTCTTTTTTTGTTGGTGAACGGCTTGATAGTCTATTTATTTTTCTTATTGTTATTCTTAATGCCTTTTTTGGTTTATATCAAGAATTTAAGGCAGAAAAAGCCCTTTCTCATCTGAAAAAGCTTACTGTGGCTATTATTCGCGTCATTCGAGACAAAAAAGAACAGGAAATTGATAGCCGGCTCCTTGTACCAGGCGACCTTATCTATGTTGAAGAGGGAACAAAAATATCAGCGGATTGCCAGATACTTGATGCGCGCCATCTTGAGATTAACGAAGCCTCTTTAACCGGCGAATCATTGCCTGTTGTAAAAAACAGCGCTGACCCAAACAACAACCAACTATTTATGGGAACAGTTGTTGCCAAAGGAAGAGGTTATGCACAAGTGCTGAAAACCGGAAATAATACAAAATTTGGTACTATTGCCAAAACTTTAACAACAATCAAAGAGACAAAAACACCCCTGCAAAAAAAACTTGATGTTTTTACCAAGCAAATAGGCGTGATCGGAGTTGCCGCCTCTTTGATTGTTTTTGTTCTATCTTTTATCCAGGATAAGAATCTTGTTGAAAGCTTCATCTTTGCCGTGAGCCTGGCAGTAGCGGCTGTCCCTGAAGGATTGCCGGCTGTCATGACCATAACTTTAGCCATTGGAGTGGAGCAAATGGCCAAGAAAAAAGCAATTGTACGTAAACTAAATGCTATCGAAGCATTAGGCTCTATCACCTTGATAGCCACAGATAAAACCGGCACACTCACTGCAAATCAAATGAGAGTCAAGAAAATCTTTGTTGAAAATAAAGTCTATCAAATAGATCGTCATCCTTCTTTAGCCAATCATCCATTTTCCAAAATTACACTTAATGGTATTTTATGCTCTACGGCAACGCTTATAAAAAAAGTCGATCATGGGAATTTTGATATTATTGGCGACGCGACCGAAGGAGCTCTTCTTCTTATGGCTCAAAAAGTAGAGATGTCACAGGATGAGGTAAGAGAAAAATGGAAAATTATTGACGAACTATCATTCAATTCTCAAACCAAACGGATGACAGTGGTAGTGACTGATGGAAAAGAAAAATTTGTTTTTACCAAAGGAGCGCCAGAATCTATTCTTTCAATATCTTCACACATCTTAATTGGCAATAAACCAACACCTCTTAGCTCTCATCTTATAAGTCAAATTGAGGCTGAATTTGAACGTTTTGCTCGACAAGGTTTACGGATCATTGCTTTTTCCTACAAAGAAAACAACACAAATGATTTAGAAAAAAACCAGGTTTTTTTAGGATTTGTTGGCATTGCCGATCCAGTAAGAGAAGAAGTAAAAGATGCGGTAAAAAAATGCCACGAGGCGGGAATAAAGGTTGTCATGATTACCGGCGACAACCCTTTTACGGCCGAAGCAATCGGGGTTGAGACGGGATTTATTAAAGAAGGAGAAGATATTCTCACCGGTCGTCAGATTGATAATTATTCTGACGAAGAATTAATACCACTACTTGGGAAAGTGAAATTCTTTGCC
>CAYJQQ010000100.1:0-4420 GCA_964372285.1 uncultured Gammaproteobacteria bacterium
CGAGCGTAGTCAGGTACAGTACTGTACCTGACGTAGTCGAGAACAATTTATTGTAACTTCTCGACTCCTCCCGATTTAATCGGGATTCGCTCGAAGGTTATCATTGGAAAATAGTGAATAGTTACATTTTTGTAACCCTCTTTCGCAAAGCAAAAACCAGAGAATAGGGAAGAAAAGATTGTTATAAAGGTCTAAACCTATAAACACTCCCCTGAAAATTTAATCTTATAGTATTGAATATTAAGAAAAATTATCTACCTGTTTAAGGGGAGAATAATTAGTAGAGGATTGAAATAATAAAGAGATTATTTTTAATATTTGAGATTTAATATTTTATATTTTTACAGCACTTCTCCGCAGACAGCCTCGCTCAACGTCGTAAAAGGTGTAATTTACGACGTTATATGTCTTCCTTCTCTCTCAAGTATATAGTCGCCATTTAATATCAACTCGACTTATCACTTTAAAATCCACCTTTGTCATTTCGAAAGAGCATAGCGACTGTGAAAAATCTAGTGAAACGTAATACAATATCGCTAGATTTCTCGCTAATCGCTCGAAATAACAAGAGGAAATCTAGAGTTTTGAGAACACTCTCAACCTTATTTACTTTTAGATATTTTGTTTAAATTTAGAGCCTACTATTAATCTATATCTTAATTTTTGAGGCTAAAATCAATTATCTATGAAATATCTTAATAACTCAATTTGGACCGTCTAAATAGTCTAAATATTAACTTTTGAGGCTAAATTGGTGACTTTTACAGTAATAAATTCATTTAGTATTTGGAGCATAGTAACAATCTAAATTTCATTTTTTATATAGTTTAGAGCGTAATAACAATCCGAAATTTTTTAGGTTTATTTTTAAATACTTATACACAGTGAATGTCCTATAGTTTTAAATGCAATTAAATTATTATAGGATAATATAGTCACGTCCGTAGATTATCCTTCTCCCCTCTCCTCCGCTTTGGGACATAACCTGATTGACAAATTATTAAATATTTTTAATGACGAATCTTACCATCGCAACGAAAGCAAAGTAATCAAAAAAACAACAATCCATACAGTCATAAATTCACGAACAGTTTCTTTAAATAATCTCTTATCCAGAAAATTGTATATCAAACCTGACAGGCAATAATAGGAGGAAGCCAGAAACAATGCTAAAAGAGTCGATTTCAAAGGAACAAACGATCCAACCAAAGCAAGCTCAGCTAAAACCACTGCGATGATAAAGGCGTATAAAATCGTTGTTTTATCGACAATCAAATCTAACTTTACAGACCATATAAGTTGAAATCCTAATAAAAATGCCAGCAAAAAAACTAAAAGTGCATTAAAAATAAATTGCAATTTAAATGAAAAAAGAGCATTGCTAAAAAGAAAAATAACGACCATTTGATAAAAAAAATTGATGGAAAAAGCAGCCCGATAGAGCTGTAGACTCTTCTCTACCCCAACGTTAAATATATTTGCACAAAGAAGAACGGCATAGATCGAAATTCCGTACAAAATAACAAATGGCAAACGAGTTAACCATCTTACTGGAAAAAGAAAATAGATGAGGTAAAACGAAGTTGTGACTATTATCGACATCAAAAAGAGGGTGAACCACTCTATTCGTTCTATTCCCTCTAGTAAGGAAAAATAAGTTAAAAAATATCCGAAAATTAAAAATAGCCCTATAAATAGAACTGCCTTTTCAAATAAAAAAAACGTTGAAGAGAGCATAAGTAAGCTTAAAATAAGAGCGCTGATCACAAATCTGAATCTTTTTTCTATACGCAGAGCTTTTTTTTGGAATAGTTCGAATAAAGTACGTAAGAATTTCATGAAAATGCAACTGTCATTCCGCTTCAAGTTCGGAATGGCTTGGAATCTTAAAATTAGAAAATACCTTTTGAACGTCATCAAGCTTCTCCAGAGCATCAATTAGCCCAAGAACTTTTTCCGCTACATTTTTATCGCTTATTTCTACCGATGCATAGGGCAACACTTCGAAAGTAGATAAGCCGCTTTTTTTAAAAAGATACATAACCGAGCCTTGAGCACCAAGCTTTCCTCCATGCGATTCTAAGACATTTTTGATTTCAGAAAGCATTCTGTTCATATTGTCTGTGGTAACTAAGATAATAAGAGAAATTCCTCCCGGCCCAAACGCTTCGTACGTCACCGCTTTTAATTGTTGGCTTTCTGGCCTAGTCCCTTTCTCTATCGCTCTTTCGATATTTTCTTTCGGAAGGTTGAATTTTTTTGCTTTTTCAATGGCAAGACGAAGTTTGAGATTATTTTCACGATCAGTAAGGCCTCCTCCCTCAATTACGGCTAAAGTAATAAGGCGGGACAATTTGGAAAAAACATTTCCTTTTTGTTTATCCTTGGTTTGTTTTTCTCTTTTTATCTTTGACCACTTTGAATGACCAGACATTGTGCTTTTGTAAGAGTTCACACTCTTTGATAAAACGTGCATCTCCTTGTCATTGCGTGCTTGACACGGAATCTATATAGATTCCTGCTCCCCGCTTTCGCGAGGACAAGTTTCGCAGGAATGACAGTTGTCTGTCAAGAGTTGTGAGTTCTTACGTGCTTTTATTATACTTGACAAACTCCGTATTTTACATATACTGTAGAATCATTCCTTATAGAAAAATCCATGGAGAAAGAAAACATTGAAAAAATGGAAAATCATGCAGTCAACGCAGCAATCAATTTTAACTGGCAGCTAGCCATCAACCTGAATAAAAAAATTATCAAGCTAGATAAAAAAAATCTTTCCGCTTTACTACGTTTGGGATTCGCATCCATTCAACTTCAAAAATTTGAGGAAGCCCTAAAATTTTATCGAAAAGCTCTCAAAATTCAACCAAGCAACAATGTGGCAAAAGAAAATCTGGAGAGGATTAAGGTTCTTCAATCTAAAACCTCTAAAAAAAACAGAAAATCAGCGATTTATCTTGACCCTAATCTTTTTTTAGAAGTATCGGGTAAAACAAAGAGCGTATCGCTGGTAAATCTGGGACAAAAAAATATACTGGCTCAACTAACTGTAGGTCAGCAAGTATTTTTAAAATATAAAAAAAGAAAAGTTGAGGTCCGAACCAGAGATAATGAATATATTGGAAGCCTTCCTGACGATCTATCTAGAAGATTGCTAGTTTTTTTAAAGGCAAAAAGTAAATATAGCGTATTTATTAAGGAATCCAGCTTAAATAGGGTAACAGTTTTTATCCGCGAAGAAAAAAAAGGAAAAAAAGTTCAGCAATATCTTTCGTTTCCACAAAATATTCAATCTCAAATAGAACAGATTAAAGCCCAAAAAGAAGAGGACGAAGAAACAGAGATGACAGCCGAAGTTGATCTAGAAAAATTAGCTGAAACACTAGCAAGCGAAGAAAAAGACTATCTCCCTTATCAACCAGAACCTGAAGATGAAGATGTAGAAGAGTAGTGTTTTATTTTTTTCTTAAAAAACAATATCGATCCCTGAATTTTATTAATCTTTAACAGCCTTCTAACCTCATTCGGTATCTCAAAATCCTTCATTGATCGCAGTGCCAAGATAAAAGATAAGACTAAGATTAAACCTAAAGTTACAAATATATACATTTTTGTCTTTTAACGCGTTAACGAGTTAACGGGTTTTTCATTCTATTTCCCACTCCTTCTCTGCCTCACCCAACTTTAATATTATATCGTATGCTTGGGTATCACCACTTGATAACCGACAGCTGAAAAACTGACTTACTGACTTAGCAGTTTCTGTAAACTTTTTTTTATCTTCTATCACCTCACATTTTTTATTTTTACTACTTGTTTGACTTAAGTCAACTACTCTTATCCCCTCGCCTTCTAAAATTTGTCCCAAGAGTTGAGCAGTTTTATAGCTTTTAGTATATAGAATTTGAACACTACGCTGTTCACTTCTATAGGTCTTTTTGTAAAAAATCCCTAAATTGGTTTCAAAAAAATCACGCGAAATAAATATTGTTCTATCGATCTGTTTTCTAATAGGAAGTGTCGCGATAGTTTTAAATTGGCCTTTTGATTTTCCTAAGAAATGTAGGTACAAAAACAGTCGGTCAAAAAAATGTGCATTACTCTGCCCAAAAAAAAGCAGTGACATCCCTGGCGAGGAAAAATCCTTCCTTTTTTCACCAAAAAAAATTTCTATTTTATCTGATGAAGCGCTGGGATAAAAATAAAAGTCTACAAAGCTGGAAGTCACCAGAGAAAAAGTCTTCCTGATAAGATCCTGCTTCTTTTCCAGGCTGGCTAACTTTACCAATGCACCCATCCGATAATATCCGTAACCGCCAGGCACGGTAACTTCTAGGTCGGGAAAAAATGAAACGAAGTAGTTAACCTTATCCGTCATACCTAATGAGTAAAAGGCGATCTGATCTTGGCTAAAAAC
>CAYJQQ010000101.1:0-4404 GCA_964372285.1 uncultured Gammaproteobacteria bacterium
CCCGTTGTGGATCATCTTGACAAAGTGACCAGCTCCATATCCTGCAAAAAACTGCACGCCAGATTGAGTCGCGACATCCACAAAAAGAGGAAATAAAAGATCATAGGTTTTCTTGATTCCTCCAATCATCAGACATGCTCCAAGCCGAGCCCCGCCAGGCCCACCGGAAAACCCAACGTCAACAAAATGGATATTCCTGCTTAGAAGTTTTTCTGCTCTTACTATCGAGTCTTTATAGTATGAGTTACCCGCATCAATCACTATATCTCCTTTTTGCATAAATTGTTCTATGCCGTCTTTTCCAAAAAGAACTTCACTAACTACCTTACCTGCTGGAAGAAAAAACCATACCACTCTTGGTGGAGTGAGCATCTCAACAAATTCTTTTAGAGAATAAGTGCCAATCATTCCTTCTCTCTCAAGATTTTTTGTGTCTTCAGCCGTTCGATTGTATCCTACGACTCTCCAGCCTTTCTCAAGAAGGCGCTTTGTTAGATTGTATCCCATTTTCCCCAGCCCGACTATACCTATCTCTTTCTTAAGCGAAAGAGGTATTATTTTATAGGTAACTCGTGACGCCTCCTCAATTACAGCGTCACTTCCTGGTTGGTAAAACCGTAAAGAAATTAGATTTCTATTCCATCCATTAATAATAGAATCTATATAATTCCACATCGCTCTTATCTCATCGGTTGAAACAAATAACAATAAGTTACCTTCTATACAGTCCAAAAGAAGTTTCTCATATTCTTCAACGTATTGAGCCTTTTGACTTTTCTCACGATAGGTAAATGTCAGATTTTTCTCTTCTATCTTCATCTTAAGTCCTGGTTTTTTGGAAAGAAACTGAATATGTATCTTTTCTTCAGGCTCTATTTGAAAGATAATTTTGTTTTGAAAGTGATGTCCTGGCTGACAAAGACAAGGAGTAACGTGTTTGAATGTCAAGATAATCTCTTTTCTCTGTTCTCTCATACGTTTGCCACTTTCAAGATAAATCGGTACCCCTTGCCATCTTGGCGTATCAAGAAATGTTCTCAGTTTAAAATATGTTTCGGTGGTTGAGCTTGGATCAACACCCTTTATTTTTTTATACCCCAAATATTGGGCGCGAAAGCTAGAGTGTTTTATATCTGATTCTGACGGATCACGAAGCGTACGAAGCGCTTGATAACGTTTAAGTCGAACCGTTTGGGGATCATATGAGCCTGGATTTTCCATGCTGACAAGTGCTAGCATCTGTAAAAGATGGTTTTGACCAACATCTCGTAGAGCGCCTAATCCGTCATAAAATCCTCCTCGATCTTCAACGCCTAAAGTCTCTAAAAGCTTTATTTCAATTTTTTCTATAAATTGATTATTCCAGCTCTGTTCTAAAAGATTGTTGGAAAAACGAAAACTTAAAATATTTTGCAACATATCTTTAGCCAAATAATGATCGATGCGATAAATTTGTTCTTCTTTAAAAAGCCTACCCAGGAGAAAATCAAGGCGCTCTGCAGTTTTTAAATCTTTTCCAAATGGTTTCTCAACTATCAGTCTCGTCCATCCCTCCTCGGGGCTGCAAGGTATGGTTAATCCAGAAGTCGAGAGATTGTGAAAAATGCTCTCGTTATATTGGGGAGGCGTAGCAAGATAAAATAGTTTGTTGGAACATACTTTCCACTCGCCGTCAATTCTACCTAATTTCTTAGCTAGCTCATGATAACTTTCAGCTTGGTTAAAATCTCCCCTTTGATAAGAAAAAAGATTTATAAATCTAGAAAGGCTATTATCATTTAAGTTTTCACTTTCATGTTTCCGCGTGATTGAGGCGATGTGATCAGAGAATTCCTCTTGCGATAGGGGTCTTCTTGAAAAACCTATTATATGTAGCAACTTGGGCAATCTTTTTTTTTGAAAGAGATGAAAGAGCGCAGGGACGATTTTTTTAGTCATCAAATCGCCGGTTGCACCAAATATGATTAGAACTGTTGGGATATTTTTAGCCATAATTCAGCCATAAAAATAAATGTGTTCAAACTCCCATACCGTCACCCACATCTCCTGTCCAACCAAGAGCAGCTAGTACCTCGTCGGCAGTGTTATATGTCTTTTTGGGGAGTTTTTCCATGAATTCTTTTTTGTCTTCTGCTGAAAAATCAGATAAACCATTGCATTCGGCCACTAATTCTTCATGAGTTGCCGGCCATTTTGTGTGATGAGTTTTCAGATGATCCGAAACAGCTTGCATGTTTTGCATGATATTTCACCTACTTTCTTAGAATAAATTTGTAATTAAGGATAGAATAAATAATGAAATATTACAAACGATAATTTTCGTAATTGCTATAATTATAGCAACTTAATCTACTATGCGAAAAAATAAACGCACTTTACTCACTTTTCTTAAATCTCAACACACTATGTCATTGGCAACCTATGACGGAAAACCTTGGATTGCGACTGTATTTTATGCAGTTGATGAGGATTTTATTTTTTATTTTATAAGCGAACCAACCACAAGACACAGCGTTGCACTTAAAAAGAACAATTATGTTTCCTGTTCAGTCGCTGATACAAATCAAGTTGTAACAGATAAAAAAATAGGGGCTCAAATAGAAGGCATCGCCTCTGAAGTAAAAAATAAAAGCAAACTAAGAATCATTCTTTCCATGTGGCACAAAAAAAATCCGGGATTTGAGGATATAATCAATCTACCCAATATGATTAAAAAAATAATTAAAGGTAAATTTTATCAAATTAAACCCACGCTGGTTAAATTCTTCAATGAAAAATTGTACGGCGAAGAAGGTTTCGAAATTTTCAAATTTTAAAAACATTATGTCATGCTGAACAGAGTGAAGCATCTCTCGCGAATGCGAGTTTCTCAAACAAGTTGAGAGATTCTTCTCCCGATTAAATCGGGATCAGAATGACACAAACATGATTAAGAAAAATATTCTAACCCTTATCCTAATTCTTGCTTTTTTAGGAATTATTGACTCCGGATATTTGACTTATGAACATTATGCAAAAACTGTTCCCCCCTGCTCTACAAGTATTTTTATCGATTGCGGAAAAGTTTTAAGAAGTCAGTATGCCGTAATGTTTGGTATTCCTTTAGCTCTTATTGGAGTCATTCATTATGGTCTTCTCACAATATTTACTTTGTTCGCCTGGGTTAGCCATTCCCGCCCCGTATCAAACTACGGGGTAAACTCCAGCGGGCTATTGTCCCCTTTTAGGGGAAATCTATTTGACTGGATTCCTGATCAGGTCAGGAATGACAAATTATGGAAATATTTTGTTGTCATTCAGTCAACTGTAGGAGCATTCGCTTCTGTTTACTTTATGTATCTGCAGCTATTTGTAATCGGAAGTATCTGTCTATACTGCACTTTCTCTGCAATTATTAGTTTCATAATTTTTGCACTTGCAATGATTTACTTGCGAAAAGAAAAAAAGGAACTAGCGTTTCTCTTATTCGCAATTTTTTATCAAAAAATTCTGAAAAATATTTTTTTTCTCATCGATGCAGAGTTTATTCATGAAACTATGCTTTCAACCGGCGAGATCATAGGAAAGATTTCTCCTCTTAAATATACATTTTCGCGTATCACAAGGTACAAAGATCCAATCCTTAAGCAAAAAATTTCCGGTTTAACTTTTGAGACTCCGGTCGGGCTTGCCGCTGGCTTTGACTACGAGGCGAAACTACCGTTGCTTACACCGGCGTTAGCCTTTGGATTTCAAACGATTGGAACGATAACAAATATGCCTTATGAAGGAAATCCAAAACCGCGGCTTGGCCGACTTCCTAAATCAAAATCTTTGATGGTAAATAAAGGATTCAAAAATGAAGGAACAGAAAAAATAATAAACATATTAACAAATTACAAATTTGAAATACCGATTGGCATAAGCATTGGGAGAACAAACTCACCTCTGCTTCTAACTTTAAAAGAAAGTATTGCTGATATTGTGTCTGCCTTTAAAAAATTCGAAAAATCGAAAGTTAAACATAGTTATTATGAACTTAATATCAGTTGCCCAAACATTATTCATGGTAGCAACATTTCATTTTATCCGTCAAAAAATTTAAAACAACTTCTGACAGAAATTCAAAAATTAAAAATCAAGAAACCAATTTTTATCAAAATGCCGATTGAAAAAACTGATAGAGAAACACTAAACATGCTTGAAGTAATCACTAAATATAAAATTGCCGGGGTAATAATTGGAAATTTGCAAAAAAACCGAAAAGACCCAGCTCTTGTTCGAGAAGAAGTTAAAAAGTGGAAAGTTGGCAACTTCAGCGGTAAACCAACTTTTAACCGCTCCAATGAATTAATTAGATTAGCTTACAATAAATTCGGTCAAAAATTAATCATCATCGGCTGCGGCGGAATTTTTTCGTCTGAC
>CAYJQQ010000102.1:0-4387 GCA_964372285.1 uncultured Gammaproteobacteria bacterium
TTCCTCTGAAGATTTATTTCACCTAAATAATATAAAGCAGTCGCCGAGCCCTCGTGATCTTTGTTCATTTTTAATCTAAGATATGATCTTATATAACATTTTTCTGCTTCCTCAAGCTCTCTTTTTTTCTTTAACACATGACCTAAATACAAAAGAGTGTCGCCTACAAAAGTTTTCTTATCAAGTTTTTTAAAAATTTTTAAAGCTTCGTTCAAATATAACTGCGCCCTCTTAAGTTTATTTTGTTTTTGATAAACCATACCGAGGCGTTGTTTTGCCAGGGCGATAATAAAATTATCTTTTATTTTGGTGGCCAAAAAAAGACCTTTTTGTCCATATTCTGCCGCTTTTTTAATATCACCCTGCCAGAAATAAAGCCAAGAAAACTCACGGGCATAACATAAGGCCAACATTCTTTTGTCACTAGTTTTTTGACAAGCATTAACAACGATTCTTTCATAATTGCCCATATCTTTCCATCTGCCTCTATCCCATAAAAATACACCAATAAATTCCCAAAGTTCAAGGATCCTTTTATAAAAACCCAGATGGTAGCACTTTTCAAAAACTCCAATAATGCTATCGAACTCTTTTTCTATAAAATCATAGCTTGTACTTGTTCCCCGTTTAAATTGAGATAGGGACCTTTTGTAATATGAAGCCAGTTCATTATAAATTGTTTCATTTTTAATTTTACTCTGCGCGAAGAGCTTGATGAGTGGATGCAGCCTATACCTTTCCTTGGCAGAGTGTTCAATGAGCGAGGCATTTTGCAGTGCAAGAAGTTTTATAACAGTTTCTTTTGGATTAATTTTGTTTATATAAGCAACTGCTTCCTTGGAAAAATCGGTTCCTTGAAAAACGCCTAAGGAAATAAAAATTTTTTGTTCAGCATTTGAAAGTGCTTCAAAAGACAAGTCAAGAGAGTCAAAGAGGGTTTTATTATCATATGAGACTTTGTAAATGTCTGTTATCTTCTTTTCAAAACGGTGAAGAAATGCGTCTAATTCGCTTGGTGCATTTTCTATCCTTCTAAGCAGTACTGTGGTAGCTAAGGACGAATATTCTATCATCTTCCCTAAGCGTTTTATTTTTTCCAAATTTGTCAATACAAATGGCAGGCCAAGAATTTTTTTTGCTAGATCGAGAAATTCCTTTTCGTTAAAACCGATAAGTTTTACATGTTTTACCAGGTACAGTCCTGTACCTGGTTTTATTTACCTTTCGGATTTATACAAATATTTTGAAGTTAATAAAAATGAACACTCGGTCTTTCTTGTAGGCAACAATAAATCTATTTGTGCAAAAGTATCAATATTGTCTAGAATCAATAAAACGTTTCTCTTCGAAATGAGGTCTTTTACTATTTGAGATTTTATTTTTGTATCTTTTACTTTTGAGATATCTTCTACGAAGACCCTAGCAATATCAATTAATATGTTATCTATACCCCTGATATCAAATCTGTACCAAAGCACACCATCATAAAAACATTCAAGAGTCCAATCAATAATCCTCGTTCTTTTGGGATTCTGTCTCCCTTCTGCCAGTGTGAGAAAATGCTGTCTTCGTAGACAAAACCTTCTTGAGCCAAAGCATCGGCGAACTCCGAAAGAGTGGCGAACCCACTGCGAAGACGAAATTTTTTAAAAAGGTTGCTAAAAGCCACCTTTTTATCATCCATTCCTTACTAAGGATAGTCTTTCATTCTAAATTTGTCAATTTTTCTGACAGAATTGTCATTCACAGACAGATAGGTTTATGTTATTTTGATTTTTGCGATGCAAAAAAGGTCTAAACGGCGATCTAGTAATTGTCACCACACTTTTAAATATCCTTATTTATATTCTGACTTCCAAGAAAAATCCACATTTATGAAACTGGTTGAACTTTTAAAGAAAAAATTTAATAAAGATTAAAGATTCTCACAATCGAGCTAAAACTCCTAAGGAGGCGTCTCAACTGCATTAACTTACAAAATATCCTTGAACGAAAAATCCTAGTATTATGATATGGAAAATCACAAAAATAATTGCGATCGCAAGTTTTATTGAGAAATTTTTTATTTGCGAGAGATAAATGAAAAAAGATAGAGAGAATAAAGCGTAGCGAGGGATTGAGGAAAAGGTGCCGGTGAGAGTGGGAAGAAGGAGATTAGTTAATGAAAAAAGATTAAGACCTATCCTATCATAATTTCTAATTTCTAATTTCCAATTTCTAATGAAATTTAAAATTAAAATAATAAAAACAAAGTTAAAAGTTATAAATTCAAAAAGCGAGATGTAATATTGAAAGTTTGGACGCGCAGTGAAAAAAATATTGAGGTATCTGTAATAAACTTGCGGTAGAAGAATAATACTAGATGTGCGATGTGCGCCGAAAGCCCACTGGGAGTTGAGGAAAAAAAGGGGATCGCCAGTTGTTTTAAATAGGTATAAAGAGTAAAGAGAAATCCCCATGATTGGGGCGAGCAACAAAATTAACTTTTTGCTCCAATGAATCGATTCATTGGAGTGGTTGAATGAGAACAGGATCGGGATGAAAATGAACAAACCGATCAATCGCGTGAGCGAGCTTAAGAAAGCAAACAAGACACATAAAAAGAATCTTTCTCTTTTTAAAAAGTAAAGCGAAGAAATTAAAAGAAGAAAGAATAAACCTTCGGTGTAAACTGCACCGAAAAAGAAGGAAGTGGGGAAGGTGACGAGGAATAATATTGGCCAAAAATTAGTAAAATTCCTCGTCATCCCGAATTTATTTCGGGATCTGTTTTCAGATTCTGAACCAAGTTCAGAATGACAAATATGATCTAAATATTTCTTTAATATAAAAAGTCCAACAAAAAATGAAATATTAGAAATAAGTAATCCAGTCACCAGATAATTATTAAAAAAAATGGGTGACAACCAGCGGATTAAAAGTGGATAGAGCGGAAAAAAAGCCTGTTGGTATTGGACGTAACCATTCTTAGCTATTAAAAGATAGTGTGCCCCGTCAAAGTTGGCAAAAGCAGTCAGAAATTTTGGGAGATTATATTGAGCTGCAATTTCTTTATAAGGGAAAAAGCCAAGATACTGTATAAAAAAAGGCGCTATAAAGCTAATTAACCAATCTGTGAGTCTAAAACCAAGGAATAGAATTAGAGTAGAGACAAAACCCATGTATCAATTATATAGTTCTTACCTTTTTAAAACTAGAAAGTGTTCTTTCTTAGGCATGAGTTTTAAAAATGTCAGTATTCGGTTCACGTCGTGTATTTGAGATTTGTAGACTCTCATGGCTTTTTCTTTAGTTTTCCAAACCGGTTTGATATCAACGGTTAAACTAATTTCTGACGATTTATAACCGGGCGGAAAGTAGACGAAGTAATCACCTATAAACTTTTTAATAATCTTGACCTGACGCTCGGTGTGACAATAATATAAGACCTTTTTAATGAATTTAAGATGTTCAAAAACATAAGAAGTAACCAAAGAAACGGCAGCGTGGTCTAAGTGTCCTGAAACTCCGTGGGGTTCAAAAGTAAGCAAAGTTTCTGGTTTGAGTTTTTCAACTATTTGAGTTATTTTTTTTGCCAGGTCGTGATATGTGTTGTTGCATAGGTAGCCATCAGTAAATCCAAGGAAAAAAACTTTCTTCACTCCTAAAATATGCGACGACTCTAAAAGTTCGCTTGATCTTGTTTTACCAATATCGTGTTCGCCGTTTTTTCCTCCAGCCTCTCCTCTGGTTGCGCACAAGATATAGACATCATGGTCTTTTGCAAATTTGGCAATTGTTCCTCCGGGGCCAAATGCCTCATCGTCCGGATGGGCGAATACGCAGACGAGTTTTTGTTTCATAGTTTTACAAATTATAGCGAAAATATACTCTATTTTTTGTTAAAATATTACTATCTTGCAAATTTAAATCTTAAAATTTATAACAATTTGTTATTAATTCACCTTACGCAAAATATTATTGTTCGAGCGAAACGAAGTGGAGTCGAGAACTTACTTCTCGATTCGCTAACGCTCACTCGAAGAATATCTGCGTAACATGAGTTATTAAATTTTAATTACCTTATAGTTTAATTAAATAAAAACATCGGGCTGTGGCGCAGATAGCTAGCGCGTACGCATGGGGTGCGTAAGGTCGTGGGGGCAGGACCCACCAGCCCGACCTATAGTAAAATAAAAAAAGATAAATTAAGAAATCAACATGGGAGAAGTGACTTGCAGCTATTGCGATAAAGTATACTTACGATCTCCAAATAGAATTCATGAGGCGATTAAATTCGGGTGGCGGCAATACTGTTTTTTAGGTTGGTTACTCTAAAGGAAAAATTATGGAAAGAAAAAAGATTAAAGACAATTTCAATTTACCCGACTGATTTATTCCCAAAATC
>CAYJQQ010000103.1:0-4383 GCA_964372285.1 uncultured Gammaproteobacteria bacterium
ATCTCACCTTATCATGGATACATTCACCCACGAAGGAGTACCATGGCTTTTCCCTCTTCCTTTCCGCCTTGGTTTTCCACCTTTCAAATTTCTCCGGATAAAAACAGGTGGAGTCATCGAAAAAACAATAATATTTCCCGTACTACTTTTTTTAAATGTTTATATTTACTACCATCATTATGCAAAATTTCTTGACTTGCTTAGACATTACATTAAGTAGTCTATCTTTTTTATTACTTTTATTCAGCTGCGAATAGTTTTGAACTTGATAGAACAGTATCGTAACAAATCTGTCGATTTGATGGCTCTAATTTTCGCATAAAATCTTAGCCTCTGTTAATGAAGCAAAATTATTGATATACGAACCTACCATTCCGCCAATGCAGCATTGAGGTTGTTCTGATTTATTACTCATGCAAATTTTTTCTACAAACTTTGGATTATTAATATTATCCTTGATTGCTTGACTGCTCAAGCGATCTAGATAAATCGTTTGCTCTATAATACATTAGAGCGTGACCAACACCATGGTAACATTCCCAGCTAAGAAAACTGCCTAACTTATGTTCCTTACAGACGTTTTCCATTCTAATATCGGCGAATTCTTCCTTCGATAATTCTTTATATCATACTTAAAACTTGATTAAGGCATCCCAATCTTGGGAGAAATTTTTAATGCCTTTATCTGTGAGTTCGTGATGGATAGCGTAGTCACGCCAGTTTTTATGAAGATTAATCTCTTGATAAGGAATAGCTTCGAAGGCATTTGTCTTATCTGTCTTTGATGCTTGTGGCAGAAGAGGCATTCCTTTCTCCGACCATTCCTCTAAGACTTTGAGAGGCAAAGTTACAATATCTGCTCCCAATGAAAATGAGGTTAACAAATGATTCATACTTCTTATGCTTGCCGCCAACACTTCTACATGCCCGTCTCCATTTTTGTACATTTGAAGAATGTTTTTTATAAGATCCAAACCGTTTTGCCCAATATCATCGAGTCTTCCAATAAATGGTGAAACAAATACATCTCCTCTTTTTGCGCCCTTAGTAGCAGAATACACTGCCGCAGCTTGATCTTGGGAAAAACAAAGGGTCATGTTAACACGCACTCCTTCTTTTATTGCTTGCTCTGCCGCTTTTAATCCTTCGCTATTTGTTGGAAATTTAATCTGGGCGTTTGGGACCCAAGAAAACATATCTCGCGCTTGAGAAAGCATCTCGATAGCTGTCGTATTTTGGTCAGCATACACCTCAATTGAAATTGAACCTTGCGGAATAAAACGTGAAATCTCTTCGACTATTTTGCGATAAAAGGATGAAATTTCCACTTGTGTGAGCTTTTTTCCCTTTTGATATCTTAATTGTGCTTCTGGATGCTTTGAGACCAGAGTTGGATTTGTCGTCTGTCCATCCAAAAATCCCAAAAGTTCGACGACATGTTTTGTTTCGGCAGGATTTCCGCTGTCAAGAAATATTTTTGTCTTGCAATCACGAGGTCTCATACTCTTTCATTATATAAAATACAAAAGTCTTTCCCTACTTTAGATCTTGCCAAATTCCGATTATGTTCCCTTCTGTATCAGTCACTCTGGCATATAAGCCCATATCTCCTACTTTCATCTTTGGCATGACGACTTTCCCCCCTTTTTTTTGAATCTTTTTAAGACTGGCATTTAGATTTTTAACATTCATCACAATTATTGCCCCATTTTTTACTTGTCCTATTCGCTTTTGTATACCGCCATTGATAAATCCAGGTTCTTTCGCCATACCTTTTTTGTCTGTCGGGCCGGAATGAACTAGAAAATATTCTACCCCTGGCATTTGAGAGTTGAAAATATTCCACCCGAATACATCTCTATAAAATTTAACTGCCCTTTTCAAATTGTCTGCTTCTATTTCAAAATGTACAACCTTATCCATCTTTTATCACCGCCTTCCTAAAAAATTTTAATTATGAAATCAGATTTTTTCCGCAATAACCCAAATCTGTTTATGAGGAAAAGCTCCCTTTTCAGACGATGGAGAAAAAATCTCCATCTTGATAATTTCTAATCTAGCTTGCGATAATCTTTCCCTTAATTCATTCTCTGTAAAATAGTTCATATAAAGCAAAAGAATTTCATCATAGTGAAGCCTTGTATCTCGGTAAATCTGATAGGGCTCTTGTTCTAGTCCTTTTTTTAATCCTCGATAACAGGAAAAAAGAAAAAGCCCTTTTTTCACCAAACTTCTACTGATGAATAAAAACAATTCATCGATCTCCAAATCGGGTATGTGAATTAACGAGTATGAGGCGATATAGGATCCTATAGAATTATTTTTTTGTCTTGCGACATAGTCTAGCATCTCCTCATGTACGACCTTGACTCGATTAAATTTTAAATATTTCTTTTTCATCCTCTCATAAAAATTTTTCTCAAAATCGACTCCAATAATAGAAGAAAGTGAGTGTTCTCTTTTTAAGATATAGTCTATGGCAGTTCCCGGTCCGCTTCCTAAATCAACAACCGGATATTTTTGCAGTTTGTGTAGTTTGATAAGTTTAAGAAGATCGTCGATCAAATGAAAATTTTCATAATTTTTCTCAAAATCCTCTGTATATAAATTATGAATTACGGAGTAAGTTTTTTGTGTATGCTTTTTCCGAATATCCATAAAGATAATAGGTAATTACTTACTTTCGCTAATTCTTCGTGCAAGTTTTTTTAAATAATTATTGTCAGCTCTTTTATAATCGTGCGAAGAAATATAGCCCTCGTATTTAACAAAATATTTATCAACATTCGAGGAAAGTTTTTTCCACTTTTTCATCTTCGTTCCGTGCATAGGAAATAATTTAGCGTGTATGTGATTAACTCCAAATCCTTCGAATATCATTCCGGTTTGTCCTACATCCTCCAGTCGAGAATCAAGCAATTTAGCAACTTTTTTAGCAGCAATGACTAATTCTTTTAAAACACCGTCTGGCAAATCAAATGCATAACTTGGATAATGTTTCTTTGTTATGACAACCGAAAATCCTTCTGTATTTGGAAATATTGAAAGAAAGGCAAGATGATCTTTGTCTTCCCAAATCTTGTGACTTGGTGCTTCACCTTTTACAATTTTGCAGAAAATACAGTTCGCCATAAATTTCAAAGTAAATCTCTTAAACTATCTTCTGACAATCCAGTTTGTTTTAGAATTGCTAATTCGAGAAATACATGACTTCCTTTCTGTCGTTTAATTATAAAACCTGCTTTAAGAAGAGCTTTCAACAGATCTTTGGGTCTTATTTGCTTTAATTTCATACATATGAAAGTTTAACGCGACTAGAAGAGATAGGTATTTCAACTGAAGTTAATACTGTAGTTGATTCCTTTTCAACAGGTACAGAATGACCTAACTCTTGAAGTGATTCTATATGAAATTTAATTAGATCTGTAATTCTCTTTACGGCCTCATCGAGTGTTTTTCCATAATCAGCAAGACCTAAAGCCGAACAATAAGCATTGTAAATATTTTTACCTCCCATTTTCTCTTTTTCAATTCTAATAAGATAGTTTAAGATTGTTTTTTGCATACGCTTTATTGTATTACAGCATTAAGTGAAAAACAAGCATCGCTTAACTGATGCAAATTGATAAAATAAGAAAATGATTAAAGCGATCCTTTCAGACTTTTCTCGCGTTATCTTAGGTCCTAAAAATAAAAATTATAAAGGAACTCTTAATGGTTTATATGCCGAATTGAAAACGAAATATATAACCTTCAACTTCTATGATTATTATGAATTCAACGAAGAGTTATTAGACTTCTATAACAAATTAAAAAGCAAATATTCCATAAATATTTTTACGCTCGGATCAATTCAAAAAAATTCTCCTGAAGTAAAAGAGAGAATTAAGGATATTTTTGACAATGTTTTTTCTGCAAAAGATCTAGGATTCAACAAATACGACCCAAAAGCTTACATCTTTATTGCAAAAAAACTTAACAAAAAACCAGAAGAAATTTTATTTATTGATGATCAAAAGGAAAATATTGAAGCTGCCAAAGAAGCAGGGTTAAAAATTATTCTTTATGAAAACACTTACAAGCTACTGCTTCAGTTAAAAACACTTCTTACAACCAGCTTATAATAGTCTCTACAAGTTCTTTTTGTTTACCATCAAATACGTGATCTGCGCCTTTGATGATTTTGGAGGTGAAAAATTTTGGTCTTGAGCATTCTTTTTTTAATGTATCGATACATTTTGCAACACTTCCATAACAATATTCATCAAACTCTCCGTAAATAGCTAAGGTTGGCTTATTGATTGTTTTATATTCCTTAAAAAGCGACTTTTTGGAAAGTTTAAGATTATTCATGTATTCGTTGAAAGGAAAAATATTGTAGTC
>CAYJQQ010000104.1:0-4320 GCA_964372285.1 uncultured Gammaproteobacteria bacterium
AAATAAGGCTTAAATATAGATATCTAGACCTGCGAAGACAGAGGATGTTTAAAAACCTTCTTCTCAAATCTAAAATCACTACTTTTATCCGTAATTATTTGACTAAAGAAGGATTCCTCGAAATCGAGACCCCGATCCTGACAAAAACTACTCCGGAAGGGGCGCGTGATTTTTTAGTCCCTTCTCGACTTCAAAAAGGTAAATTCTATGCCCTCCCCCAATCTCCTCAACAATACAAACAACTATTGATGGTTGCCGGCATCGAGAGATATTTTCAGATTGCGCGCTGTTTCCGCGACGAAGACCCCAGAAAAGATCGGGCTTATGGAGAGTTTACCCAACTCGATCTTGAAATGTCCTTTGTCACTCAAGACGATATTCTCAAATTGACAGAAGACCTTTTCATAAAAATGCTTAAAGAGATTTTCCCCGAAAAAAAAATCAATCAAGTCCCCTGGCCAAGAATCAGTCATGATCAAGCGATTAGAACATATGGTTCGGATAAGCCAGACTTAAGGAAAAACAAAAAAGACAAGGACGAGTTAGCCTTTGCCTGGATAGTCGACTTTCCTCTATTTAAAGAACAATCAGAAGAAGACTACTTTTATGGATCGGGCAAAGCAAAATTCGCACCCTCGCATCACATGTTCACAGCTCCTCACCCAGATGATATTTCGCTTTTAGACAAGGACCCACTGAAGGTCCGCGGGCTTCAGCACGATCTGGTTCTCAACGGTTATGAGATAGGTGGAGGAAGTATCAGAATACACGATCCAGAAATCCAACAAAAAGTATTTGATCTTATCGGATTTTCCCAAGAACAAAAGAAGCAATTTTTCCATATGCTTGAAGCCTTCACTTACGGCGTCCCGCCCCACGGCGGCATTGCTCCCGGGATTGACCGCTTCCTTTTTACCGCTTTAGGCGAGCCTTCAATTAGGGAAGTCATGGCCTTTCCAGCTTCATCCGGCGGAAAAATTTCGGTAATGAATGCGCCATCAGAGGCCACCGAAGAACAATTGAGAGAGTTAGGAATCAAAATAACAAAATAAATTAACCTAATTGACCTAATTTCTAATTGGTCTAATCAATGACACAACCTCCTAATTCAAACATTATGAAATTTGGATTTGATTAGATCAATTAGGTTAATTAGAAATTAGAAATTCTATTATGCGACTAAGATTCTATTTTTTATTTCTTTTTTTTACTCTTCTATTTCTCTTTTACCCAGGAGATTCGGAGTATTTTAAAATATTTGCCTATAATCGAGCTATTTTTTCCAGACAGGATCAAAAAATTGAGCTCAAAAATAGCCCTGTTCCCTATCTCAAATTCCCCTATTATCCGGAGATAACCGCCGAAGGAATCTACGTAGCTGATCTGCCGTCATTTACGCCGGTATTCGAGAAGAACCCCCACCAACAGTTCATTCCAGCCTCAACAACAAAAATCGTCACTGCGCTAGTTGCTACCGACATTTATAAACCAGACGACGTCTTGACCGTACAAAGAATTATCGAGGAAGGCCAGATTATGGAACTAGTAGTTGGAGAAAAAATAACGGCTGAAAATCTCCTCTATGGAATACTTGTGCACTCCGCAAATGACGCAGCTTATACCCTCGCAGACAACTTTGGCTATGATAAATTCCTGGATTTAATGAGTCAGAAAGCAAAACAGCTTTCGATGAACAGCTCTCATTTTGCCGACCCAGCTGGTTTGGATGAATTTAATCAATACACATCCCCTTTTGACCTGGCTTTAGCTGCCCGGGCTCTGCTCAAAAATAACGAGCTCAAAAAAATGGTTGCAACAAAAGAAATAACTATAGCCGACGTTGATTACAAATATTTTCACGAACTATCAAACGTCAATAAACTTTTAGGCGAGGTGCAAGGTATCGGAGGTTTAAAAACAGGATTTACCGAAAACGCAAAAGAAAATCTTGTGAGTTTTTATAAAGCAGGCGGTCATCAATTTATCATCGTCATATTAAAAAGCGAGGATCGTTTTGCCGACACAAGGGAAATTATATCTTGGATAAAGGATAATGTAGACTACATTTCCAACAATTAAATTACAAACTCCAACTCACAAGATACAAACAAATCTCAATTTTTAAAATTCAAGTTTGTAATTTTATTATTTGTTATTTGATTATTATTTGTTTCTTGTTGATTGTTTCTTGGAATTTCATTCACTAAAATACTCATTGTTAATTGCTGGAACATACCCAACAAAATTGTTTTCTCCCAAAAAAACATACACTGGTTGAAGATACTCTTGATAAACGTCAGGGTCAAGATAGCCTAAAAACATCTTCTTGATGATAATATCTTTGCTCTCAACTTGATTTTGGATCACTAGTCCTCTACCCGAATTTAAAGCCTCCCAAGCGGAATCGCCGGTCTTTATCGGGTAGATTCCAATCTGTGCGTCTGATTTTTCGTAAAATTTTATTTGGGCTTTAATAATCTTAAAATCTGACTGATAAAAAACCATCATCACGTAATTTTGGCTGTTGAAATACTTTGTCGAGACAATCGGGTAATTATCCAGATCGGGTCTGTAAAAATCGACCTCTACCATGTTTGCCTCCGCATTTGTCTCCAGAAGCCTCATCTGTTTTGCGCCGGGATTATATGAGATGAAGAGCGTGTTTGTTTTTCCTTGAGCTAACTCTTCCGGATACCTCCCGATAGCTTTTAAAAAATTTACTGCTTTATCTTCGCTCTCTTTTTTCTGTGGTATAACCGTATTCTCAAAAATCTGCGGATCATCTTCAAAGCTGTACTCGTAGGTAAAATTAAAGTTTGTAATATCGATACGGAGACTCTGACTTCCGTCATTAAAGGTAGCTTCTTTACCCTCTAATTTATGTTTGACAAGCTCGGTATCAAAGCCCAAAGTCTTGGCCGTTAGATATATTTTCTCTCGATAGCCAAATCTGGTCGTAGCTGAAGGTAGGAAATAAACTTTTGCCGACTCTGTAGCTGTTACCGGTTTTCCTTCAATCGTATCGATGCTGAATTTGAGATCAGAACTAAGAGCCGCATCTTTAATCAATGGTTTCTTAATTTTTCCGAAGATTGGATTTGTGTAAATTGATCTAGGTTTGGGAGGATTAAGGGTAAGAACTAAGACTTTAACCAGATAATAGAAAATCAGCAGAATTAAAATAAATAACAATCCAAAAGGAGCAAATTTACGACTGTAATAGGAAAGCTCTGTGAGTGTCATATGTAACTATGAATTTACTAATTTTTACGAATATACGAATTCGTAAATTTGTACACATTCGTAATTTCGTAGAAATAACTTTGAGAATATAATTGTAAAAAATCACAACTCTTGACAGACAACTGTCATTCCTGCGAAACTTGTCCTCGCGAAAGCGGGGAGCAGGAATCTATATAGATTCCGTGTCAAGCCTGCCTGCCGGCAGGCACGGAATGACAAAGAGATGCACGTTTTGTCAAAGAGTGTGAACTCTTACATATAATTTATAATACCAAAAAATGTGTTCCGCTTTGTTAGAATAATATTATGGATAGAAAATTAAGGATTGGTTGGTTTAGTTTTACCTGCTGTGAAGACTCCACCATCATATTTACCGAACTTTTGAATACCTATTGGAAAATTTGGAAAAATAAAATCGGCTTTGTCCATGCCAAAGTCTTAAAAAAAAGCCCGGATATTATTCCCGAGATGGATGTTGCTTTTGTCGAGGGCGCAATAACAGGAGAAAAACAAGAACAAAAGCTCAAAGATATTCGGAAAAAAGCAAAAATATTGGTCGCGATCGGTTCCTGCGCAGTAGTTGGATCGCCTTCAAACCAAAGAAATTTTTTTAACCGATCCCAACTTCAAGAAATCAAACCAATCTTGGAAAGATTTAAATATAAAGAAAGAGTATTTAAACTTGCAGATATTATAATGGTTGACGAATCTGTACCAGGCTGTCCGATGAATGAAGGGGGGTTTTTACAAATCATGGATAAATATTTGAACTCGTTAACCCGTTAACGCGTTAACCAGTTAACGTGTTAGCATTAAAATGCATGACATAAACGATAATTTTGACATCAATCTTTCAGAGATATCAAAGATCGAGGGAGCTGCTTCTTTGGATATCAGAGTTAGAAATAAAAAAATAGAAGATCTAAGATTTAGCATCTCGGAATGGAAACGATTCTACACTCAAGCTATTCAAGGTAAATCTGCCGCAGCTGTACCACAGCTTGTGGCCCGAATCTGTGGTACTTGCTCAAATGCCCATCTTCTCTGTTCTATAAAAGCGATTGAAAATGCCTTTAA
>CAYJQQ010000105.1:0-4315 GCA_964372285.1 uncultured Gammaproteobacteria bacterium
GATTTAATTCTTAGATTAATTATAGCATATTTCAGAAAAAATAGCAATAGGAGTTCTTTATGGTATAATGATTAAACTAATATCTTTAATTACAACCTATGTGGGGAGATGATTACGAATTTGAGCCTGACCGCAGAAACCCGAGAGAACGATTTGCTAGAAGCCAAGCTGAACGAAAGGAGTATGAAGAGCATTTACTTCGTGCAGTTGAAGTCAGACAACCATCAGGACCTTTATGGGAAGAAATAAAAAAAAGAAATCCTGATATTCCAGAGAAGGATTTAATTTTAGCTTTGTCCGCTGCCTTAGACTATGTTTGGTCTGGTGTTGTCCGGTTAAAAGAAGAAAAAACAGATTCAGATATTGATCTTCCTATAACCGACGAGCACGCAGACAGAATTATTGATCATACTGATGACGCGCCATTTGCCCAAAATGTCGGAAGGATTAGGGGAAGGAATTACGTTTTTATTACAGCTCACACAAAAGAGGAAGAAGAATTTGGACGACGTATAGTGCGTGAGTCGGATGAATACCAAGAAATCGGTGTTGTTCCTGGAGACAGATCGGCTCTCTCAGTCCTAAAATTGAAAAGAAGATCAAGAGATTTTAGAAAATTACAAGGTTATAAATCGCTTTTTTCATTCCCCACAGCACCAAGAAAAGCAAGACCTCCAATTGAATATTACCGGGAGATGGAAAAGCAACCTATGAGTGAGGATTTAAGACAAAGTACAACGCATAATTACGAACGAAACCTTGAAATGAGAAACTTAGCTGGGGCAGCTTGGAAAATGCGTTATGAGTTATTCATTTGGAGTGGTATTCATATCACCGACGAACAATTTGCTTCTCGTATGCAAGAAGTGGATCAAGCATTCAAAGCTGATGAAAAAGCTAGAAACTTAGGACCATATAACCAAGATTGGTGGTATGCTCTGCAAGATTCGGATCAAAGTGCCGAGAAAGCTCAAATGGGAGTATTGTTGCAACTTGCCAGAGAAGCTCAAGGAGTAAAAAAATCAGTTAACTTAATGAAGTTAGTGGAAGTAAAAAGTGAAGAGACCAAAGCCTTAATTGACGAATTTAAAGATTATCCGGGATTTAGAATGTGGGCTGGTGAGACAATAGGGTATGCAAAACGGGCAGGCCATTCTGATCGCATTCAAACCAAAACCCACGAACCTTATGACGAAATTATAGATAGGGATGGAGAAAAAAGAAGGACTTCTAAGTTTGTGGCAGCAATTCAGCAATTTTCTCAAGCAGATCAAGAATATCTAAAGAACCCTGAACCAAAATATAAGCCGACCGAATTTGATGGCGTGATTGAGAGGTTAGAAGGAAATGTAGAAGCTAGTTTAAGTCCAGATAGGGTGGCGATTCTTAGAATGATGACTCGTCGAGAAAGAATGTCAGAATATGATAGTGTCCGCTATGAAGCATTCGTAGTATCAGTTTTAAATGATCACCCTGAACTGAAAGATACAGAGGCGGTTCAAAACAATCCTGCGGTTTTATCACGAGATCCAGGAGCGATTACAACAGCTTTGCTTTTGGGGTCTAGATATATTATTTCTATTGGTTATGCTGAGCCTGGAGTAAAGTATCAGGGTGTCCCTGAATCTGAATATAATCAATGGAAATTAGCCGTAGAAAAGATTGCTAAGACTTTAAACCGACCAGTGGAGCAATTAGCAAGTAATAAAAAGGTCGATGATTCTCTTGCCGTTGAAATAGACTTTGGTAACGGAACAGAAACAGTAATGTTTGCTTATATAGGACTGCCATTTTCTAAGTATGGTGATCCTCAAATCGTGTATAATACTCAGAAAGTTAGAGACATAACTCCCGGTTTAATTACTCACTTTAATTTTGAAGAAGCAGATTTTATACGAACAAAAATGCCTAAAGGGAGCTTAGTTATTTCTCAATCGAAAACTCAAGGTTATTACGGGGAAACTCCAGAAAAGGTATTGCGAGGATACAAGCTACTGGACTTGCCAAGCTATTCAAAAGAACAAGACTATACAGTAGCAAGAAAAGAATAGCCTTGGTTAGAATTAACCAGTATCTGATATAATTCCTTTACTAGAGCCAAATAAATTTTCCTCGCCTGCGCCGAGGCTTCGGCGGGCAGGAAACGTCTGACGTTTCAGGCACCTGATCAGTTCTGCTTCACCAGTTGACATCTAACTAGATTTTGTTAGGCTTATATATATGAATACTGAACTAAATAAGTATGTAAATAAATGGGTAGCTTTTGAAGACAATGGCAGCGATAAGGTTGTCGGTGTTGGCAATGACGCCGTGGAAGCTAAAAAAGATGCAGAAAAAAAAGGCTACAAAGGAGAGTTAGTTTTGTTCAAGGTTTTTCCCTTTAGCCAATATGTTCCTAAACTAGATGAAGTTTAGTTACAGAAAAGTTCCGTCTTCAAACAATCCTAATGATCCTTGGATTCCAAGACCAATCATTAGGATTGAACTTTTTTATGGCAATAAACGCCAAAAAGTTGATGCGCTCCTTGATTCTGGAGCAGATGCTTCGCTTTTCCATTCCTCAATAGCAGAGTTGCTTGGGATTAAACTTGAAGACGGGCTTGCAAAAGAGTTCTTTGGGATTTCAGAAAAATCGATTAAAGTTTACTTTCACAAGATTCAAATGCAGATTCCCGGTCTTGATAAACCATTTGATGCTCTAGTTGGCTTTACAAAATCAAATGGCGTTTCTGCCCTACTTGGTCAAGCTGATTTTTTTGAAAAATATAAAATTACGTTTGAACGGAAAAAAGAAACAATAGAGATCAAATAATCGCCTCGTCGGGCGATTTTAATACGTATAAGTAAACTCTATAATTAATCCTAGTCGGACTTGTCTTGTCCGCCGACTTGTCTGCCGTAGCTAAATAAGCATTCGCTATGGTGTAGGCGGAAGGGATTTGGAAAACTAAAGATGCAAAATAAGGTGATTTTTGCTATATTCCAATTATGAACACGCGACAAAAAGATAAAAGGTATTTAGGCAGAGACGCAGACCCTCGTAATCTAGAAGTTGCTCATGCACAGGGCAACTACATTGTAGATCCTAAACGCCGAAAATATATCGACTTTTACATGGGTTGGTGTGTAGGTAATGTAGGCTGGGGTATTAAAGAGATTCTAAATGAAATAAAAAGGTTCAATGGTCCTGATTATGTAAGTCCCACTTATCTATATAAGCCTTGGGCAGAATTCGCAGAGCTGTTGGCAAAAATCACTCCCGGGAAGTTAAATAAGAGCTTTCGTGCAACTGGAGGTACGGAAGCTGTTGAAATTGCTTTGCAAGCTGCCATGGCTCATACTAAACGACACAAATTTGTTTCCATTGAAGGCAGTTATCATGGGCATTCTATTGGTGCTATGAGCGTTGGGATGTCAGACTTTAGGAAATGGTATAAAAACTTGCTGCCAAATTGCTACAAAATAAAATCACCTTTGAACAAAGCCTCTGCGTTAAAGGTTGAAAAAATCTTGAGTAAAAGAGATGTCGCCGCATTTATAGCCGAACCGATCATTTGTAACTTAGCCGTTGAAATCCCGACAAAAGAGTTTTTTGACATTATAAAAAAAGCATGTAAGAAATATGGTACTTTGTTCATTGCTGATGAGGTGGCTAGTGGATTTGGTCGAACTGGAAAGATGTTTGCCTCTGAACATAACAACATACAACCCGATATTATGTGCTTAGCAAAAGGCCTTACAGGAGGGTTTGGGGCTTTGGGGGCAACAATTATGACTGATGAGGTCGCTAAATCTATGGAGTTTAGCTTTAGCTTTTACTCAACTTTCGGCTGGCATCCCCTAAACGTTCATGCTGCGATTGCCAACATGAAATATTTAATAAAACATAAAAGCGAATTTTTGCGTAATTCAAATATTTTAAGCAAGTACTTTAAACAACGTTTAGAGCGGATGAACTTTAAATTCCCAGCAGAAATTCGGATACAGGGGTTGGCTATTGGGATACAGTTCCCCCAAAATAGCAAGGGATACAGTGATAGTATAATAAAGAAAGCTCTCCGCAAGGGTTTATTGATTGCCGAGGCAAGTGCTAATAACATTGTCATATTCCCAGCTATAAATATATCTCCAAGGGTTGCTAAGCAGGGATTAGATATTCTTGAGAGTTGCCTCTAAGTAGAGTTTTATAAATCTGGCTAACTAGAGCCATCCACCTACGCTCTTCGAGCTTCGGCGGACAAGAAGCAGTTTTCCCCGCCTGCGCCGAGGCTTCCGCCGACGCTAAAGCTTTGGCGGACAGGTCGGCGGGCAGGCA
>CAYJQQ010000106.1:0-4309 GCA_964372285.1 uncultured Gammaproteobacteria bacterium
TTCGTTCTTGAATAACACTGCGATCTCCTTTCGATTTCAAACTGTTTGTTAGCTTCCACAGATATTTCTTGCGAGAAGCAATTTAATCTCTAATGAAGATCAAACTGCTTCCCGCAAGCGATATTATCAAAGAACTTATCAAGATCAAGATGTTACATTATCTCAATTTTGAAGTTATAGTCTAGCAGAAAACTATGCTAAAGTCAATAGTAAGGCTGACAAAAATAGCTCATACAAGCCAAAAAGTTAATGAATATAAGGGGTTTTCAGGGAGTTTTACTTGTTTATATGGAGGCACAAGTTAGGATTATTCGTGTTATATTTAAATTGTTAAAAATATGTCCGAATTTGAAAAACAACCATGGTTTTATAAAGAGCCGAGTCCAAATGAAATAAGGCCGGGAGAAATAGCCGAGTCTTATGTTTATATGGATGATAAAAATAGCAAAAAGCTCGTTAGATTTTATGTCAACAGAAACGGGAAGTCTTACCTTTTACCCGGGGAGCCAAGAGAAGCTACAGAAGAAGAGATTAATGACTTCGAAAAACGCCGAAAGACCGACCATGGGAAAGACTTTGAACTCCCCAAAGCCGCTTGAATAATTATCTTATATCTTTCACCAGAGAACCTGTGGAGTTGAGTTCGGAGAGAATTTGGGTCTTGTGCATAAAAATTTCACTTTTTAACACCGGACTCAAATTAAAGCGCAGGATTCCATTCTCAAAAACAAAATTTTTGGCCTCAATATCCAAACCGCAAACTTTTTTTACAGCTTTTATTACTACTCCTTTAGACTCCCAATTATCAGCTTGTATCTTGGCAAATTTCTGAAAAAAGTTTTTTATATCGAGCATGTTATTTAGTTTTGTTTTAATTCCCCTCGCCTGCATCTAGAAGAGGAGTAGGGGTGAGGTCGATTTACCTATTCATCGGCATGACTATATAAGTGAAACTTTTATCACCAGCTCCTTTTATTATCATGGGCTTGCCGGAGCCGGAAAGATACAAGGATATGCTCTCTCCATTGATCGACTGCATGGCATCAAGAATATACTTGTGGTTGAAGCTTATCTCAATGGGATCGCCAGAGATTTTGGCGGCAATATCCTCCGTAAACTCTCCCACATCATTATTTTTCGTCATTATGGAAAACTTCCTGGCTTCAGGATCTATTTTAAATCTGATCTGGTTGAAAGCGTCGGAAAAAACTTGGGCTCCGTGTATAGTAGATACAAGGTCGTTTTTAAGAACCACAACCTCTGTTAGGGGTGATTGGGGAATAATTTGTTTGTAATCCGGGAAAGATCCGTCAATAATTCTTGAAACTAAAGTTCCAGAGCCAAAAGAGAAGCTCATTTGGTTCTTATCAAATGAAAGCTTGAGATCGCCGTCAAATCCATCCAAAATTTTAATGATATCCGGTATGTTCTTGTACGGCAGCAGAGTCGGCTGAAAGTCAGTCGGGTTTTTATAATAGACTTTCTTTTCAGCAAGGCGGAAAGAATCTGTCGACACAAATATGAGCTCTTGCTCTCCCGCCGTTATGTAAACGCTTGCAAGCTCGGGTTTTATGGTTGAATTGGAAGCGCTGTACCAAACTGATTTTATTCCGTTAATAAATTCTTTTGATTTTATTAAGGTTTCTTTATCTCCCAGGACTATTGGTATGTTGGGAAAATCTTCGGTGGGCAGACACTTTATCAGACTTGAATTGTTTTTGGAAGAAATTTTCAAATTTCCGTTGTCTAATACAATTTTTAAATCCGACTCCGGGTTTATGGAAAATAGAAAATTTAAAAGAATATTCCCTGGAACAGCCGCCTTACCCGATTCCAAACATTTTACTTTTAATTTAAAATCTACTCCAATCTCTAAGTTAGTAGCCCGAAGATTTAGGGAATTTGAAGATTGATCTGCATCTAAATAAATACACGACAAAACCGGTAGCGATAGATTTTTTCCTGTGGCTCGAGACGACTTTTCAACAACTCTGACTAATTGGTTTGTTCGACATTCTATATTCATATATTAATTTAATTATTTTGTTATTAAGAATGCTACTATTATTAAGGCTGTGCATATGTGGTTAATTAAAAAAATCTTTATTTCTTCATATTATTTTCATCTTTAAATAAGATTTAAATGGGTATCTAGTGTGAATTTAACATGAAGAACTTTTAAAATCCAGACAATTAATTTTTTAGTACTAATTTTGAACATACTTTTTAACCTGCTATAAACAGTTAATTCACCCGGTATAACGGGGCAAGCTATACTATCATTGTTCTTATTTGCTGGATTTCGCCAAGCAGTACATCATCAAGTTTAATTTCTCTCTTTATCTTTTCACATGAATGTATAACGGTAGTGTGGTCTCTACCTCCCATTTTTTCCCCGATAGATGGATATGAAATACTGAAATCTTCTCTCAAAATATACATTATAATCTGTCTTGGTTTTATAACCTCCTTTCTTCTTGTTTTCTCGTATATGCTCTCCTCGTCTATCTTGTAGAATTCGGATACTATTTTTATCACTTCTTTGTAAGAAATTGTCTTCTTTTGTTTGATGTTATTTTTTATTAAATCCCTTATTTCGTTTATATTGAGCTCCCTCTTTTTTAACTCGGTTTGAATTATGATTGAATTGATAATTCCCTCTATGTCCCTTATATTCCCGGCTAATTCCCTGGAAAGATATTCCATTATATCCCCCGACGGCATAATGCCGCTATTCATGAATTTAGACTTTATTATAGCCAGGCGCGACTCGTAGTCCGGCTCCGGGATATCGACTATCATTCCGGCCCCAAACCTGGATTTGAGCCTGGCTTCTATGTCGGAAATAAGATTGGGATGCTTGTCAGAAGAAAAGATTATTTGCTTGTTGTTGTCATAAAAAGTATTAAAAAGGTGGAATAACTCTTCTTGCATTTTTTCTTTACCGGCAAAAAATTGTATATCATCCATTATAAGCATGTCGTATTTCCTATATCTTTCCTTAAACAAGTTTATTTTATTAGCTTGCATGGAATTTACGAAATCGGTAGCGAATTTTTCGGAGGTCAGATAGAAAACCTTTTTAGAAGGATGGTGGTTTTTTACATAATTACCTACCGCCTGTATAAGGTGGGTTTTGCCGTGGCCGGTTGAGCCGTAGACAAAAAACGGGTTGTAAGCTATTCCAAGATTTTTTATGACTGCCTGAGCGGCGGCGTTGGCCAGTTCATTGAAAGGTCCGACCACAAAAGATTCAAAGGTGTAACGCGGATTAAGATTGTCATCTTTATTTATGTAGTAATCCTGGAGAGGCATGGCTCGGGTAGCCGAAATAATCATTTTTACCGGTACAACATTCTTTTTTCTCTCATCTTTGGAGACAATATACTCCATGGAATGGATTCCGGGAGATATAGAGCGCAAGATCTTTAGTATAAGCGGGTGAAATTTGTTAAAGAGCCATTCCTGGACAAAGGCGTTAGGTACCGATAGAAAGACGACACTATTCTCGAAGCGAGATATGTAAGTATCTTTAAACCACGTTGTAAAATTGGCTTTTGAGATCACACTTTCAAGCTCTTTTAGAGCTTTGTCCCATAATTGTTTGGTATCCATGATCGAAAAAGTTAATTTAGACGTCGATTGCTTGTCAATTATATAGAAGCAATTTTTTTTTGAAACTTGTTAAAAACATAAATTATGTTTATAATATGTGGACAAGCAGTTGAAAACTTTTAAAAATAATTTCCAACGGGATGTCAATTACTTATCAGCCTAAAAAAAGAAAAAGGAGCAAAACGCACGGATTTTTAGCAAGACAGAGAAGCATTGGTGGCCGGAAAATCATAAAAGCCAGACGGCAGAAGGCAAGAAAGAGACTCTCTGTCTAAAATTCCAAAAATGTTACCCCAACCATCCCGTATTTCCAAGGCTATTTTCCGAAAATTAAAGAGGCCAACCAAAACGTTTGTCTCGGATCATTTGATAGCAAGAGTTTTTACTCCGGTGGAGCCCCAAAAATCAAGATTCTCTGTTTCAGTATCAAAAAAAGTGGAAAAGAAAGCTGTTGGGCGGAACAAAATGCGCCGAGTAGCTTATGATAGCATAAGAGACAACGGCGGCTTGCTAAAAAAAAATTTCTTTGCTCAATTTGTGTTCAGCTCCAAACCAACAGAGCAAGCGCAAATACCCGTTGAAATTAAATATCTTCTGGAAAAGATGGGGGAAATACATAAAACGTAAAAAATGATCGCTTTTTTAAAAACAATAATATACATCCCTCTCTATAATGGCTTAATGCTAATTTTAA
>CAYJQQ010000107.1:0-4284 GCA_964372285.1 uncultured Gammaproteobacteria bacterium
GCACCTTTTTGGTCGTTGGATTTTGCATGAAAAAATTATACTTTAAACGTCACTACAAGCAAATATTGTCTGATAAGAAAATTTAAAGACAAGGTTTATTTTTTTCCTTCGGCAGGTTTGTGCGGTTATTCTGGCTTTTTTAAAGATTCAGTGGGTTTAGATTCGGGAGCTTTACCTGCGGGTTGGGTAGGTTTACCTTCGGTAGCTTTAGAGGTAGAGAGTTTTTCTTCCGGCATATCTGCCTCTTCGGGTTTGGCTGTTATGACTTCAGGAGCTGCAGCCGGAGCAGTTTGAGGAAGAATTTCTTCTTCTTTATGTTCTACCACAGAAACTATGATTTTATTTAGATCGTCTTTTACTTCATATCTATCTGATTTGGCCAGATCTGAAACTTTGATTTCTTGGCCAATTTCTTTAAGTCGAGAAATATCGACTTGTATTTGTTGAGGAATATCTATAGGCAATGCTTCGACCAACAGAGACTCGGACTGGGTTAAAAGGACGCCTCTTTTTTGAGAGATTGCTTCTGAATGACCTGTTATTTTCACAGGTACTGCGGTCTGTATTTTTTGCTTGAGATCGATTTTCCTGAAGTCTGTGTGGAGGATGCGATCATCAACAGGGTGTCTTTGGACATTTTTTATGAGGATGGGTAGTTCGTCGCTGTTTAATTTGAGGTAAACGACGCGGGTTTCCTTAGCTGTTTTGTAGACTTTGACAAAGTCTTTGAAAGACACGGAAACCGACTGGGATTTATAGTTGGGTCCATAGATAGCGGCCGGTATATTTCCTTCTTTTCTTAAGCTCTTTAATTTTTTACCAAAAACCGTACGGGGTTGCACCGTTAAGGTTAATCTAGCTTCTTCATTGTTTGTCTGTTTTTTAGTCCTTACCATATTCATTCCTTTATCAACTCGATGATGAAAATTTTATCTGTCGATAAGGTAGTATTATAAACGATTCGATTATCTTTGACAAGTGCGGGAAAATTCTGATTTAACAGATGAAGGTTCTTAGGAAGATTAAGCTCTAAGGCAAAATCGCTATTTGATGCCCCTATCTGTTTTTGGGCTATCAGCTGATATATATTTTTACCTTTTTTTAGATTTTCTTCAAGATTGTAAGTGATCTTTAGTTCGATGATGGTCTTGGGTTTAATTTCTAGAAGAATACCAATTTTTTTGTATCTATCGGCTTCTTCAGTAAAATCTTCCAGCAATACTCCGTCTTTACTAATATTTTTTATATTTGCAGTTCGAGGAAGTAAAAATTGGAAGTAATTGCGGTAAGTTCCGCCTGGAAAAACATCCGAAGAGTCATTGTTTAACTGGATTGTAAAAGTATTATTTATTCGCCCCTCCGAGTCGAAACTAATTTTTAAACCCAGAGATCTGGTGACAAAAAAATTTGCTTTGTTAAGTCCCAGATTAGCATCGACAGGTAAAATATAGTCGACTATACAGTTTTCTACCTCGTTTGCACAGGATGGGTCTATGGTTCGACCCGACCAGTAAAACGAATCCGTGACTTTCTGCAGTTGAGGATCGTCAAAGTAGACGACGATTTGTTTATCGTCTAATGATTTTTTCAATTCCCTCGCAAGTTTTAGAGAAGAGGCATTTTCCAAATCGAGTAATATCGATTGGGTAAGAGAGCCTAAGAAATTCTTTTTCTGTATGGAACCCGGGAAAAAGTTTTTTTCAGAATAATATTGAGTTTTGAGATAAAAATTTTTCTGATTTATTTTCTCTTTAAAGTCCGGAAGGTATAAATCGTCAAAGGCGCCAAGAATATTTTGGATAGCAGAGGTGGTGATGAGGATGCTACCCGAGAAATTTTTAAAATCCATCTCTTTTTCTAAAAAGTATTTAGCTTGAATATAGTTGTCTAGAAAATCAGGGGAAAAGGCAGAGTCTCTTAAAAACCAGTGGGGTTGTCCCAAGTATTTACGTATTGCTTCGGGTGGCTCAACGTGGGCGATCAGTTGACCATCGGCGTCATAGACGTCGTAGATTTTAATTTTTTCTATAGAGTAATCTTTAACATCTAATAAGCCAAACGACCCGATAAATCCGCCTCCGGGCCGAAGTTCCATATTGTTGGCAAAGAGAAGCAAATATGTTTTCTCGGAGTTTTTGGCTAATAACGAATCTGAATAGGGTAAAATTCGTTTGAAGCGAGATATAAGATCAAGATAACGCGCGAGGTCGCTTTTGAGATTTTGTAAAGCCCGGAAAGTAGATGGTATCTTTTGTTTTAAGATGGTAATGTTTTCTTCGATAGTGGTAATGTCTTTTTTGATCGAGTAGATCCGGAGTAAAAGTAGCGCTTTTTCATCGGCTGTTTTATTTTTTAAAAACAACAATTTTAAGGCTTGTTTTGCGTTTTCTTGGAGTTTTAAAGACTTCTGTATACTGATATAGGATTTTTCATTGCTATCAACTACAAAGTCGGGAAAAGTCAGAGAAAAAAATAAGAAGGTAGAGCGAGGAATTAAGTATAATTTTTTGGCGATACTGAAAAATAATCCTCCAAAATCCAGAAATTTTTCCGATTTGGAAAAATTCTCCTGCTTAAACGAATCAGCTGACTGGTAAAAAAGAAAAGAAGAAAGGAAAAGTGGTGGTAAAAAAGCTAGATGAAGCAATAAAAATAATACACATATAAGAAGCAGCATTTTTTTTCTGCCTGGAATTCGAACTTTAGCGGCAGTCCAAAATGATAGGGAAGACAATTTTTCGCTGGAAGGACTTATTGCAGCAGTTATCTGCAGCAGGTTCTCTTTTGTCTGCGAGAATACAAACCAAAGCAGTCTATCGATATGATCTCGGCTGATTTTGTCGCCTGTGATGCTGACAATCTTTATGGAAGGGTCTTGGTAATATTTTACAGCCGCGTGAGCCTGTTCAAGTTTGTTTATGAATACGAAAGCTATTTTTTTCTGAACGGGGAGAAGATTTTTTTTTGGCAGTTTTTCTTCGTTTAGCAAAAAGCAGTATTCGAAGCGACTAAGATCACGAGGTAAAGTAGGCGAGAAAAAGACATCGGCCTTATATCTTTTTAATTCATGCTTTAAAAGACTGACAAATTGGTGATCTTTTTTAGAAACAATAAGAACCGTCGGCTTTTCTTCCAGTATTTCGGTTATTTGGGTCATATCATATTGTATACCGCTTGATATAATAATTAGCTAGAATAAAAGTATGTCAATCAAATTTCCCATAACAATTAAAATCATTTACGAAAAAGAAGCGAAAGATGCTCCTTATGTGAGCAATACACCTCTGGGGTGAAAGACAAAACAAGGCATTTGATCCTGTCCCGAAAGTTGATTTAGGTGCAGTTCCCTCTAACTAATATTCATCCATTTGTAGAAAAGGCTGCGGAAGCATCGCTCTGTGTTCTTGATCAAGGAGGACAGGATAAATTCTGGAAATTTCACGATAAACTTTTCGAACTTCAATCACAGGGATAAGGGTGTTTACACTTAAAATTTAAGTTTTTTAAGTGAAGAATTGATTTTTACAGGTTCACGTAGTATATTCATACTATGAGTAAACATAAAAATATCTTATTGAAACTTCAAAAAAAATACGGGGAAGGAGGATACGCTCTTGTTTCTCCTAAAACAGGAGAAGTACTGGCCTTTGGAGAAGATATTCAATCTCTCTATAGAATTATTGAAAGAAAAAAAATCAATGATAAAAATGAATTAGTGATGTACATTCCACCTCCAAACGTAAAACATGTCTTTCATTTTTCCTTATCAATACGGATTTTATGACAACCGTAAAGTCCAATATCCTATTGTTACAGTTCAACTTATTACAGTAAGAGGAATTCGTAATTACTCCTTCATCATGGATACGGGGGCAGATACGCTTACTCTCCCTAAGTATATGATGAGTTTATTGAAGATTGATAAAAAACAGCTTAAGGAAAGTGCTTCTCAAGGAATTGGAAAAGAATTAGTAAAGACATGGGAGGGAATAATACCTATCATTTTTTGCAACAAGAAATTAAATGTTTATTGCTCATTTACAGGTAATAACAAAACGCCACTCCTCTTAGGTAAGGAAAGTATTTTTGATTCCTTTAATATTATTTTCAATAATGATAAACAACAAACAATTTTTGAAGAAAGAAAAAGTAACAGTGCTCGTTTTTGGAAAAATTCGAACCTATTTTAAAGAAAATTGTTAATGTGTCAGCTCGCCGCTTCGCGGGGCTCGCAGCTTTCGCGCGGCGCCTTTATACTGAGCGTGCCGAATGTGCCCCCCCCAC
>CAYJQQ010000108.1:0-569 GCA_964372285.1 uncultured Gammaproteobacteria bacterium
ATTTATCGAGAAGATTTGTGCGGTCTTTTACCAAAGGCAATATATAGAAGAAGAAAAGCTATAACTAAAAGTACAGTTCCAAGTTGGGCAGAGTCAAGAATTTTGATTATATTCATTATTCTAAAAGTTCTTCAATTTTTATAGAAACCAACAAACACAGTATAGCCGAGAATAAATACCTTGTCAATATAAGTAGTGTTTCGCTTTGTGACAGTCTAATTAGATTTGGAGTAATAAAAGCAGCACCAAACCAGGTAGCTGAAAGATTTATAAATAAAGAGGAAATAGACTTGAGAGCTGGCCGAGAAAATAAAAATGAAAACGGGGGACTTGATATAACGGCTGGGCCGGAAGATCAAATTTAATTTAATGCCACCAATAAATAATGTACGCGGGCAAGAGGTTTTACAACGAATTGAAGCCAGGTTTGGACCGGTTTTAACAGCAGAAGAAGCAAGACGGTCTTTGACCAGTGATGTTTTTGATAGAAATGCAAATGGTGTTTTAGATGCAGATGAAATGGCAATAGTACGTGATGCCATCTATTGTGATATTTCTGGTTTGGATCC
>CAYJQQ010000108.1:579-4208 GCA_964372285.1 uncultured Gammaproteobacteria bacterium
TGAGAGCTGGCCGAGAAAATAAACTATTCACTGCAAAAAGTATATCAGAAAAAACTTAATATAGGATTTATTAGGTTGGTTGAACAGATAGAGGAGAAGAAAAGGGAAGCGCAGGGAATTTTGAAAAAATCTGATTAAGAATTATTACTTTAAAGCTGTTCTAGTATCGACAAGAGCTGGATTTGTTCGACCAGCAATATCGCTTGCTGAAAATTGTGGCGGGTAGGTGATTTCTTCTTCTTCAAGTATCTTTTTGGCCTGATCATTTGTTAATAATAAAATCTGCGGGTGTTTAAAAATAACTGCCACAGTCAATTGCTCGACGGCGCTCCAAGGAAAATTAGGTAGAGCTTGACGCCAAGGTTCGATAACTTCAGAAGCTGCAAGCTGAATTAGTTCTTGATTGTCAGGACTGACCATATCTAAAACGTATTTTACTTCTTCTTCTTCTTCTTGTCAAGCGGAGCTTGACTTTAAGAGCGCTAAGCGTACTTGTCAAGAGGAGCGAAGAAAGATATAATTGTTTTTAAATATGGTTTTTATCTGGGATTATGACATAAAGAAGCTTAAGGAAACCGAGGCTGGGCGGATTTTAATTTTAGAGCGAATGATCAATAACGGAGTCTATCTCAAAGATAAGAAAAAAATTCCTATCAATTTGCTGAAAAAATATTGGAATAGGCTTCATCTTGAGGCAGGACGGAAGCGCTTTTTAAAATATTTGATATGGGGAAATTAATCTTTACACCAATTCAGCAATTGTTTTTCGCTGAGTTTGCCAAGGAGCGAAACTTAAAAGATAATTTTTATTTTGGAGGTGGGACGGCCTTGAGCGTTTTTTATCTTCAGCATCGATATTCCGAGGATCTTGACTTTTTTTCAAAAAAAGAATTTGAGCCAATTCTCATAATAAATTTTATGAACAAGATTGCCGAAAAAAATAATGCGGCTCTGAAGATGACTAAAAAAGAGACAGTTTTATGGTTTGAACTGGAAAAGGATAACCAGACGTCAAAGATTGATTTTCTTGATTTTCCCTATAAAAGAATCGAGAAAGGGACAGTCTATCAAGGAGTCGAAATAGACAGCGAGAAAGACATCGGAGCCAATAAAATCTTGACTGTTAATTTAGAAAACAACCCTAAAGACTATGTTGATCTTTATTTCTTATTGAAAAAATATACCATTTGGGACTTTATCTATTCGGTTGAAGCTAAGTTTAGGATTCAGTTAGACCTGATTTCATTAGGAGAAGATTTTATGCAGGCGGAGGAGCTGGAGTTTTTACCTAAGATGATTAAACCTTTGGCTCTAGATCATTTAAAAAAATTCTTCCGTGACTTGGCTAGAAAAGTCGGAAGAAAAGCTATTGAATAAGTATCTCTAAATTTGTAATTTTAGGTTTTTTTCTTCTTGTCAAGAGAAGAGGAGGTAACTATTCAGTTTTATCCAAAAACTTTATTGTTCGAGCCCAGTCGAGAACAATTTATTGTAACTTCTCGACTCGTTTACACTCGCTCGAAGAATATCACTGGAAAATAGTGAATAGTTACGAGAGGAGATGATACAATTGTTAATTGCTGTAGGAAAGCCATTTTAATATGATTAAATACCGACCAAAAGAATTTGAAAAAAAATTAATTGATTACTGGGAGAAGAATAATATATACAAAACTAGGACTAAAGTTGCTAAAAATAATAAAAAATACGTTTTAGTTATGTTTCCGTATCCGTCGGGAGCTGGACTTCATGTAGGCCACGTCCGTGTATATACTGGAACGGATGTTTTGGCTCGATACTTTCGTATGAGGGGTAAAAATGTGCTTCACCCGATGGGTTGGGATGCGTTTGGACTCCCGGCTGAAAATGCCGCGATTAAGGAAAAGAAAAATCCGATGGAAATTGTACCCCGCAATATCGCTAACTTCAAGCGGCAAATGAGAATGGTTGGGCTTTCCTATGACTGGGATCGAGAGTTTGCTACGATCGATCCTAAGTATTATAAATGGACGCAGTGGCTTTTTATCCAATTTTATAAGATGGGGCTTTTATATAAGAAAGATACGCCTATAAACTTCTGCCCGTTCTGCAAGACCGGATTGGCAGAAGAGGAAGTCCTGCCAAACGGAACTCACGAGCGGTGTGGAAATACAATCGAAAAAAGAGACCTTCCCCAATGGATTTTTAGAATTACTAAATATGCAGACCGCCTGCTTGAAGATTTAGACCGTTTAGATTGGCCAAGAGGTATTATTGAGATGCAGAAGAATTGGATTGGGAGGAAAGAAGGAATAAATATTACCTATAAAGTAGTTGATTCGGCATCTGAATTTTTTATCAAAAGAGAGTCTCACCCCTCGACTTCGCTCGAGGTCACCTCGAAAGTGAAAAAAATTCCGAACGCCTCGTCAAAATATATTTATGAAATAACCTGTTTTACAACTCGTCCTGATACAAATTTTGGTGCTACATTTGTAGTCATAGCTCCCGAACATGATTTTACTAAAAAAATTCTTAGTGGGAAGATAAAGGTAGAAAATGAAAAGTTAGAGGAAATCAAAAGATATGTTCAAAAGTCTATTGCAAAAAGTGAGATTGAAAGAGAAGCCGAAGGAAGAAAAAAAACAGGAGTTTTTACAGGTTATTATGCTCTAAATGGTTTAAATGGCAAAAAAATGCCGATCTGGATATCGGATTTCGTTTTGGTGAATGTAGGAACTGGTGCTATAGTTGGAGTTCCCGGTCATGATAAAAGAGATTTTGAATTTGCCAAAGCATACAGGATTGAGATATTACGAGTTGTTGTTGGAAAAGATGGTGACACCTCGCCGATTACACAAATAGAACAAGTTCAAGAAGAGGAAGGAAAAATGATTAATTCGAGTTTTTTAAATGGCTTGGATATTCATGAAGCGACGAAAAAGATTATGGACTATATGGAAAATAAGGGTTGGGGAAAGAGAGTTGCTTCTTATCATCTTCGCGACTGGATTTTCTCGAGACAAAGGTATTGGGGAGAACCTATTCCAATGGTGGAGTGTAAAAAATGTGGCTGGGTGCCTGTAGCCGAAGAAGACTTGCCAGTTGAACTTCCCAAGATCAAAAGTTACGAGCCAACAGGTACAGGTGAATCCCCATTGGTACAAGTGAAAGAATGGGTCAATACATCTTGTCCAAACTGTGGTGGAGCTGCGAAAAGAGAGACAGATACTATGCCTAATTGGGCTGGGAGCTGTTGGTACTTTTTAAGATTTGCCGATCCTCATAATGATAAAAAAGCCTGGGACGAAGATAAATTAAAGAATTGGCTGCCTGTTGATTGGTATATCGGTGGAGCAGAGCATGCAGTCCTTCATCTTTTATATTCTCGTTTCTGGTCGAAGGCTCTTTATGATTTGAAACTTTTAGATTTTAGCGAGCCGTTTTTGCGACTTCGAAACGTAGGGATAGTGATCGCCGAAGACAAAAGAAAAATGAGTAAGTCGTTTGGGAATGTGTTGAGCCCTGATCCTGTCGTTGAAGAGTATGGAGCAGATACGCTGCGTGTTTACGAGATGTTTATGGCACCTTTTGATCAGGGAAAAGCTTGGTCGGCAAAGGCTCTTCAAGGGGCATATAGATTTTTAAAG
>CAYJQQ010000109.1:0-4167 GCA_964372285.1 uncultured Gammaproteobacteria bacterium
CAATGATTAGTGGAAATGTAAACAAAGTATTAAAAAGGATTGCGCAAAATAAGAAGTAAGTCTTTTTATACGATACATATATTCCTTTGAGATATGCTTAAAGAGATTGATTTGAGATACTAGATATTTTAAAATGACAACTATGAGTTATTCTTTTAAAAATAAAGTATACGATCTCACTCGATCTATTCCAAAAGGCAAGGTTGCAACTTATGGCCAAATAGCAAAACTGGCAGGAAATGCAAAAGCCGCTCGAGCAGTTGGTGCCTATATGCGGATGAATCCAGATGCTCCGCAGACTCCTTGTCACCGAGTAGTTGCCATAGATGGAAGTTTAACTGGTTATTCTGCAGGGAACGGAATTGCTACAAAAAAAGCAATGCTTCGTGAAGAAGGAGTTCAGTTTAAAGGAGCTCTAGTTGATCTCTCCCGATCCCAGTGGAAAAACTATGTTACAATATTTGCATGACACACAGATACGAGCCATCTACCAACTACGACTTTTTTATAAAAACCGATACCTCTAAATACAAAGGCGAGTGGATTGCTATTGCCAGAAACAGAGTAGTGGCTCACGGTGAAGACGCAGAAAAAGTCTATAAAAAAGCCTTAAAGAAAGTCAAAAAAGTAGAGATCTCATTGGCAAAAGTTCCTGAAAAACAAATGTTGGTTCTAAAACTCTCTCTGCCATGATCATTTTTAAATACAAGGAAGAATTTACCTCCCTTAAGGAAAAAATCAGAAGACCTATAGCGGAAGTTTTCTTGAAAACTCAATCAAATTCATGGATAGAATTTCATCCCTACATTGATTCAGGAGCGGATATAACTATGATTTCCTTATCTTTGGGAAAGCTTTTGGGTTTGAAGATCAACGAAGATAAAATTCAACGCATAGGGGGGATAAGGGGAAGCGTACCTATAATTTATGCTCATAGAGAAATGAGAATTGGAGAGGTAGTGTTTGATGCAAAAATTGCTTGGTCACTTATCGAGAATGTTCCACTGCTTCTTGGGAGGACAGATGTATTTGATATTTTCAAGGTTACTTTTGAACAGTATAAAAAGATTATAATTTTCGAGAAAAAAGTACATCGCCGCATTTGATCTACAAGACATAATTTCGTCGTTAAGATTGCATAAATCACTGGTATTCTCCTCCAAAAAGTCGTAAAGTTTAATAAACAAGAAAAACGACTTTAACACTAACTTGACAAAATGTACGTATTGTACTAATATCAAAGCATGACAATTACAGTATCTATAAGCGAGTTCAGGCAAAATTTATCAGAGTATCTGCGACAGGCTCAAAATGGTAATATTATTGTGCTTAAAGATGAGAAAAAAGGCGAGGAGATAGTAAGAGTAACACCTAGGAAAAAATTTAATGCAGAAGCATTTGGCAAAGCGCTTAGAGAAGCAGCTGGTGTATTTACGGCAAAAAATCATCCCGAATGGAGAACTAAAAGAGACGTTATAAGATGGGTTGAGGAGAGTCGAAAAGCAGCAGATCGCACATTTTAATGTATGTATTTAGTCGATACAAATCTTATAATTTGGGTGTTGCGCGGAGATAAAAGATATGAAGATTTGTTACAGCGATGGAAGTACAAAGGATCACTGTCAGTATCTGCAATTGCTATCGCAGAAATTTATAAAAATGTTTATCCTGCAGAACTTGCAAAGACCGAGGCAATACTAGATCAATTCGAGGTCTGGGATGTAACTTCAGAAATCGCAAAGCAAGCCGGATTTTACTGGCAGCAATATTCAAAAAGGTACAAAAGTCTTCATATCTTTGATTCGATAATTGCTGCGACTGCAAAAGTCCATAAACTTACACTTTTTACACTTAACATTCGTCACTTTCCAATGGATGATATTAAGGTAATCGATCCGTTAAAAAGTTAAAGATAGTGTTTGCTAATTTCGCTATCCAAACTGCATAAATCATTAGCATTTGTAACTATTCACTTTTCTCCAAAACTTTTATTGTTCGAGCGTAAGTCGAGAACAATTTATTATTAACTTCTCGACTCGCGGAGTTTATCCCGATGAATATCGGGGCTCGCTCGAAGTATAACGTTGGATAGAACTGAATAGTTACTAGCATTCTCCTCCAAAAGGTTGTAAAATTATTGTATGCGTAAACACTGGTCGGTAGATGAGGAAACATTTAAAAAAAATCACCCGGAAAAATACCGACTTTGGAAATTGGCCTTTGCGATTGACTATGGTTTAGAAAAAGGTGAGAAACTCGATAAGGACGAAGTTAAAAAAGCCTGGCCCAAAATTAGAGATGAGGTGGATCCTTACAAAAAAAGATTGATAGAATATCTTATATGGGGAAAAAAATACTCACTCCCGCCCAATTTGACGTTTTGGAACTGGCCTCCAAAGACCAATAATAAAAACTCGATACGTGGACACGGTATTTTCACTCTTTCTTTTCCAAATAAAAGTTTTTTGAAAATTGATTTTGTTAATCAGCCGTTTAAGCAATTAGAATTCGGTAAAAAATACCACAAGTTACGGATTGCTAGTCTGTGGGATATTGTGGTTGATAAACTATACACAATTTTCCATAGAGGAAATGCGCGTGATTTTGTTGATTTATATTTTGGAATCCAGAAATTGGATTGTGATTTAGATCAGTTGATCTCCGCTATGGAGGAAAAGTACAAATCCGGATTTGATCGTATGTCTCTATTAAGTCGACTGCCTATCGTAAAAGATCTTGCTGACTATCCTAAAATGATAGTTCCTTTTAACAGGAAAAAAATGGAGGATTTTTTCTTCGAGTTGGTAAAAAAGCAGGAGAAAAATATTTTTAAATAATTAGCTTTTTTCTCCAAAAAGTCGTAAAACTTACTGATGAAAAAAACTATTTCATCAGAATATCTTTAAGTTTTTATTAGTGCATAAAAAAAGCAAGCTGATAATATACTTAATTTTGGCTCTTGTAATTGTAACGTTAATAGTATATAGTACAAGTACTATGAACATACTAAGTTTTATTCAAGCCGATCAGTTTATTCCTATCTCTAAGGCTCGTTCGACTCTCTCCTCTTTGATCGAAGACATAGGAGAAAAAAATTTTCTGGTGCTGGTTCGAAAATACAAGCCTAAAGCCGCCTTGGTTGATCTTTCATTTTTGGAAAAGCTTTTGGCGGTGTATCAAAAGTGGACAAGAGATCAGGATTTTGCAACGCTTTCGCAGATTAAGAAATCATTCCCCTCCTATCCAGAGCGCGAGATAGAAAAAGACATATCTTATGCGATCAAAAAAGTTAGAGGCACAAAGTAAGGTAGTTTTGGATACCAATAATCTGGTTAGCGCTCATATCGTTTCCCAAGGCCCTTCTGCCAAGATATTCGATCTTTTCAAAACACAAGAGATACGTATTTACACCTCACCTTTTCAACTCAAAGAATTTAACAAAGTATTGCATTACGAAAGAATTAAGAAAAAGTATCGTCTTACTGGACAGATAATAAAAACAATTATTGGAGTTTTCAAAAAATATGCAGAAGTGATTTACCCTTACAAAATTCCTGAAGTGATTAAGGAAGATAGAGAAGATAACCAGATTCTAGCCATTGCAATAGAGGCAAAGGCTGACTATATTATTTCTGGTGATAAACACCTACTTGGGTTAAAAAAATTTAAATCAATTCAAATCATCACAGCGCAGGATTTTTTATACTCCTCCGCTCTTAAAAAGTAACTAATGTATATTAGTGAGCTTCGGAAGTATAACCTACATTGATAATCTACCAGTATAATACCTCGAAGCTATCAATTATTTATCTTTGATAGCGAAGTGGTATTAAAAGTGGTTGTTTAGTTTTTGAATAAAACTAGCACATCTAGATTTGGTATTTGTCTCCAAAAAGTCGTAAAATCGATAAAAATATGAAAAGTAAAAAAATAACAATTCAAATAAATAAACCAGTTAGTGAAGCTTTTGCTTTTACTATAAATCCAGAGAATACTCCGAAATGGATAGACTCAATAGTTGTTGAAAAAACAAATGAGTGGCCAGTTAAGGCCGGAAGTATCTATAGAAATCAAAGCAAGAATGGAAGTTGGTCAGAATATATTGTTACGGAGTTTAAAGAAAATGAGATGTTTGTTTTTACTAAAAAGGATGGGAACTATCATGTT
>CAYJQQ010000110.1:0-4107 GCA_964372285.1 uncultured Gammaproteobacteria bacterium
AACGAGAGCTTGAAAAAGATTGGCTGAAAGCGCATTTAATGTCAAAACCCCGGCTAATACCGGCGCACAGCACGAGGATGCCAGACCGGAGAATAAACCTAATATATAGATTGACAGAACATCATGTTTTTTGAGAAGTGGAAGTTGTTTAAAAGGCATTGATAGTTTTTTCCCGGAAAAAGACAAAAAAGCGATAAAAAGCATGAGTATTCCTCCTGCATAAAACACCTGCGTATGGTAACCCTTGAAAAGTTGGGTCAAAAAAGCAACGCCAAGTCCGATTGGCACTAAAATTGTCGCAACACCAAAAAAGAAGACAAAAGTCATGAAGATTATTGCCCGTTTTTGTTTGAAAGTGTAAGCAAAATATGCAGGGAGCATAAAGGTGATACAGCAAGGAGCAAAAAGAGCGACCATACCAGCCAGAAATGAGGCGATGATTGAGGCTTCAAATAATATATTCAATGATGATTATGTTTTGAATTTTTACTATGCCCGCCGTGTCCCATAAAAAGATGCATTAGCGGGCAGGCTAAAAGAAAACCAAAAAATAGGATAGAATTGAACGGCAGCTTAAATAAAAATATAGCAACAACTGCCAAACCAACTCCCAGAAGACAGATCTTCACAAGACTATTCATAGCAGCGGTTTTAATTTATAATATACTGATAGTATAAGAAATAGATCATTAAGATAACATTAAGAAGATTTATACCAGAGGGAGTGATATGGCAAAAGTAGAACCTTGTCCAACCTTACTTTTAATTTTAATTTCTCCGTTGTGGGAAACAACAATTGCCTTTGCTATGGCAAGTCCGAGTCCAGAACCGAAAATTTTGTCCTCTGATGTGCTGCGGTAAAAGCGATCGAAAACGTGCGGTAAATCTCGCTTGGAAATACCAAGTCCTGTGTCTTGAATTTTTACAATAGCTTGATTATTTTCTTTTTTCAGAGATATTTCTATTTTTCCTTGAGAGGGTGTGTATTTGATAGCGTTATCGATAATATTTAAGACCGCCCGTCCCAATTTATCTTTAAAACCGTATAAAATTACACCTTCATCGATTTTTCCCGTAACTGTTATCTTTTTATTCATTGCCATTTTTTGTGCAGTCTCCAGCAGTTCTTCTATAAGTTCTGTGAGATTGAAAGACTTGGCATTTTTCTGCTCTTGCGGTGTTTCTGACCAGGCTAAATCTAAAACGTTTTTTAACGTTGACGAGAGTCTGTGTGTTTCGGAAAGTGCTTCTTCTAAAGTTTTTTGATAATCTGCGCTTTCTCTTTTTTGCTGCAGGGCTACCTCAATTGTGCTTCGAAGAGTTGCAAGAGGAGTCTTGAGCTCATGTGCTACATCGGCTATGAACTGCTGTTCACGTTTAAAGGCATCGTGAAGTCTGTCAAGAAGTTCGTTAAATGATTGTGCAAGTTCTCCCATCTCATCTTCACTTTGAATATCGTTAATTCGCTCATCAAGATTTTTACTTGAAATCATCTTTATTCTTGAAGATAAGTAGGTAAGGGATTTTGTTATTTTGTAGATAATTATAAAACCAAAAAGGGCTAGAGTAAGAAAGAGAAGAAAGAGAAAAAAGACACCATTTTGTAAAGCAAAAACGTGTACTACCAGAATGACAAATATTGTCATCACGAGAAGACTAACTATATACCAGACAAAAAGTCGACTCTTTAGACTTCTGAACATATTTAGATTTTATAACCTACTCCATGAATTGTCTGAATAAGTTTATTTTTAAAACCGGTATTAATTTTTCTTCTAAGAGTTGTGATAAACACATCAACCACGTTTGATAATGCGTCAAAGTTGTAATCCCAGACGTGTTCTGTGATTTGTGTTCGCGTCACAACTTGATCTTTATGGCGAATAAGATACTCAAGAATGGCAAATTCTTTTGGGGTGAGAATTATATTTTTTCCAGCCCTTCTTACTAAATGTTTGATCGGGTCAACTTCCAGATCGGCAATTTTAAAGATCGGCTCTGCCTGATTGTGACTTCTTCGTAAAAGCGCTTGGATCCGGGCTTTAAGTTCGGCAAAGGCAAACGGTTTTGTGAGATAATCGTCTGCACCAGAGTCAAGACCAACTACCTTGTCTTCAGTTTTTGTCTTGGCTGTTAACATGAGAATAGGAGTCCGTATTTTTTTCTTGCGAAGTTGACGGCATACTTCAATTCCGTCAATTTTTGGCAACATCAAATCCAGGATGATAAGATCATAAGATTCCGACTCAGCTAGATAAAGTCCTTCCTCGCCGTCAAATGCCTGATCGACGGCAAAACCTTCTTCAACCAATCCTTTCTTTACTATATTGGATAAACGGTGTTCATCCTCAACAAGAAGAATTCTCATCTTCCTAATAATACCATTGACTGATTAAGATTTTATTAAGTATCTGTCTGTGATCCCGATTTTACTTGGGAGAGCAGTTACAGATACTTAACCCTGAACCGTCCCGCTGAGCGGGATTGGTTTAGGATTTCTTTCCTTAATGCTTTTTTAATATTTAATTTGTTAACCTTTGACCAATGAACGACAAATTTTCTAGATTTTCCTTTTACGTCCTTATAATTGGAATAATTGTTGCCTTTTTTATGATTGTGAGCGGCATTCTTCATACAAGTCTAGGCTCAAAAATCCAGAATAAGCCAGCAGACATGATGGGTCCTAATGCAAAGTTTTAAGTTAAGGAAGAAGCAATCCTCCTTTGTAGTTTGGTATCCACCAAGGGATAAAAACGTAGATCATAAAGGCCGCACCTATTAGAAAAGAAAATGAAATGTAGAGAGTAAGAAGAATCATATGATCTCCCCATGTTTTATGATCTTTTTTGTCGCAACATTTCCCAAAATACCAGTGCAGGAAAAAGAAAAAACCACCTAATAATAAAAGAGGAATAAGAAATGTTTTGTTTCTTCCCTCCTCCCGAATTAATAAAAGATAACCCGAAGTGGTTAAGAAAATAAGAAGCGCTCCACAACAGATGAGATGAAAAAAGAAAAAAGGAATTGTCGTACCGATAAATTTTCGCATTTATTACTTTTGCTTGCTGAAATACTCAATGCTCCATCCCAACAAATATCCAAAAAGCCAAGCGGCAACTACCGAACTTACCAATCCCAAAATAAAAAGCCCAGGACCAAGATCTGTTCCGCTTATTCTTGTCAAATCAATAAGATGAAACCACGATCTCGTAATTTGCATAAAAAGTCCTGGGAAGAGCATAACTAAAAGACGGCAGACAATGTATGTGATTCCGATAGTTAGAGCAAAAGCATTGGCTAAAATCATTTTATCCAGTTTCATAATTATCACCTCCATTCTTAGCTTCTAAACTGATACTTAATTTTATAATATCGAAGACAGATTAAGTTTTTATGAAGAAATGAACTGTCCTGGGTTTTCTTCGAACAGTTTTTTACACCCTTCACTGCAGAAATAATAGTGTTTATGGTTGTATGCGCTATGATAGACAGTCTTTTTAGGATCAACCATCATCCCACAAACAACGTCTTTTATTTCTCCTTCCTGCAAGAAAATTTTTTTGAAAAAATCGCTCATGGTTCTATTATATTTTTAGAAGATTAAGATTTCATTAAGGGAGGGTTGATTAATTTCTCTGCCGATAATTTATGTTAAAATAAATCAGTTAAAAGAAATAAAATGAAAACAGTTTTTTGCCAGTTTCTTGATAATAAAGAGAAAAACGGTACTATTGCAATCAAGCCACTTGGAAAGGCCAAAAATAACGTTGGTAAACCTACGTTACCGGGATGGAAAAATGTTGTCACCGAGATTGTGATTGATAAAAGGTATGCAAAAGGCTTAGACGGCATTGAGGATTATTCGCATGTCATTGTCGTCTACTGGTTGGATCAGGAAAAAGAATGCCATCTCAAACACCATCCTCAAGGAAGGCAGGATATTCCATATGTGGGAATCTTCGCCTGTCGCTGTCCGCAAAGACCAAACAGAATTGCCATATCAACAGTTGAGCTGCTTTCCAGGAAGAGAAACAGCATAAAGGTTAAAGGCCTAGATATTGTGAGCGGTACGCCGATCTTAGACATTAAACCCTTCACTCCCCAGTA